>JACCXR010000214.1 GCA_013696915.1 Euzebyaceae bacterium | reverse complement strand
GCGGCGCGCCGCGGCCCCTCGCCGCGGGCCTTTCGGCGGCACTCGACCGGCCCGGATGGGCCGGGCGGCTCGAGGGGGCGAAGGTGCACGACCGCTGGCGGGAGATCGCCGGCGAGCAGCTGGCGCTGCACGTGGAACCGGTGCGACTGGCCGGGGGGATCCTGGTCGTGCGCGCAGAGTCCTCGACGTGGGCGACGCAGGTGCGGTACCTCTCCGGGGAGTTAGCGCGCCGGGCGAACGAGGTGCTCGGCGAGGGCCAGGTCAGCCAGGTCACGGTCGTCGTCGGGTCGGACCAGGCCCGTGGGCCCAACTCCCGCCCTCGCTGATGCTCTGACCAGCGGGAATGCGCTGTGGGCCCGTCTCGGGTTTCGCCATCCGTCCGTGGTAGGCTGCAGAGACACGCGCCGCCTCGGCTCTGATGGCCTTTCAAGCACGATTCTGTCTTGACCCGTGCTGCCTGGTGTCGACCGGCCGGTGCCCGCCACGAGCCCTCACGAACGCTCCACAGAGAGTACGCAACCCTTGAGCGAGAACGATTTCAGCGGCCCGGGCCCCGCCGCCCCCGTCGACGGGCCCGACGGCCCCACACCCGACGACTACGGGGCGAAGGACATCACCGTCCTCGAGGGGCTGGAGGCGGTCCGGAAGCGACCCGGCATGTACATCGGGTCCACCGGCCCCCGTGGGCTGCACCATCTCGTCTACGAGGTGGTCGACAACTCCGTCGACGAGGCGATGGCGGGCCGTTGCAGCCGCATCGACGTGCGGCTCCTCGCCGACTCGGGCGTGCGCGTGACCGACGACGGCCGCGGCATCCCGGTCGACGACCACCCGACCCTCAAGAAGTCCGCGCTCGAGGTGGTTCTCACCGTCCTGCACGCCGGCGGCAAGTTCGACAACAAGTCCTACGCGGTCTCCGGCGGACTCCACGGCGTGGGCGTGTCGGTCGTGAACGCGCTGTCGGTGCGCCTCGAGGCGGAGGTCCGCCGCGACGGACGGATCTACCGCCAGACCTTCCGCCGCGGCATCCCCGACGGCCCGGTCCGGATCGTCGGGGAGACGCCTCCCACCGCCGACGGGGCGCCGGTCACCGGCACCACGATCACCTTCTGGGCCGACCCGGAGGTGTTCGAGACCCTTGACTACAGCTGGGAGACGCTCACCACCCGGTTCCGCGAGACCGCCTTCCTGACCGCGGGCCTGCGGATCACGGTCGTCGACGAGCGGCCCGCGCACACCGACCCCGAGACGGGACGGCTCCGGGCGGCCGAGTTCTACTACGAGGGCGGGTTGCGGGATTTCGTCACCCACCTGAACAGCGCGAAGGAGCCGCTCCATGAGGGCATCGTCCACTTCTCCGCCACCGAGGAGAACGGCGAAGGCCCGCACGAGGTGGAGGTGGCGATGCAGTGGAACGGCACGTACCACGAGTCGATCCACACCTTCGCCAACACGATCAACACCCACGAGGGCGGGACCCACGAGGAGGGCTTCAAGAAGGCTCTGACGAACGTCGTGAACCGCTTCGCGCGCGAGACGGGGCTGCTCCGACCGCTGGGAAAGGAGAAGGACCTCACCCTCACGGGCGAGGACATCCGCGAGGGGCTGACCGCCATCGTCTCGGTGAAGCTCTCCGACCCCCAGTTCGAGGGGCAGACGAAGACCAAGCTCGGGAACACCGACATCCGCAGCTTCGTGGAGCGCACGTGCAACGAGCAGCTCAAGAACTGGTTCGCCGAGCACCCGGGGCAGACCCGGATCGTGGTCGGCAAGGCGATCCAGGGCGCTCGTGCCCGGCTGGCCGCCCGCGCCGCCCGCGACCTCACCCGACGCAAGGGGCTGCTCGACTCGGGCGCGCTGCCCGGCAAGCTCGCCGACTGCCAGTCGAACAACCCCGCGGAGTGCGAGGTCTTCATCGTCGAGGGGGACTCGGCCGGCGGGTCGTCGAAGCAGGCGCGCAAGCGGGAGTTCCAAGCGGTGCTGCCGATCCGCGGGAAGATCCTGAACGTCGAGAAGGCCAGGCTCGGGAAGATCCTGGAGAACAAGGAGATCCAGGCGCTGATCACGGCGATCGGCACCGGGATCGGCGACGAGTTCGACATCACGAAGGCGCGGTATCACAAGATCGTGATGCTCATGGACGCCGACGTGGACGGGGCCCACATCCGGACGCTCGTGCTGACGTTCGTCTTCCGGCACATGCGCGAGCTGATCGAGGCCGGCTACGTCTACATCGCCCAGCCGCCGCTGTACCAGATCGAGCCGCCAGGCACGCGCGGGAAGGACAAGGTGCGCTACGCGTACTCCGACCGTGAGCGTGACCAGATCCTCGCGGAGCTGGGCAACGGCGACGGAGCGTCCTCGAAGCGACCCCGGATCAGCCGGTTCAAGGGGCTGGGCGAGATGGACGCGGAGCAGCTGGAGCTCACCACCATGGACCCGGCCAGGCGGACCATGCTCCAGGTCACGATGGAGGACGCCGCCGCGGCGGACCAGATGTTCACCGTCCTGATGGGCGACAACGTCGAGGCGCGCCGGGACTTCATCGTCCGCAACGCGCGCGACGTGCGCTTCCTGGACGTCTAGCCGTGTGGCGCCCGGGGGTGGTGGCCGGCTGCCTCGTCCTGGCGGCCTGCACGGCCGCGCCGCCGGCCGCCGAGGTCTCCCAGGCGCAGGAGGGGCCCGCGGTCGTGGCGCCCTCCGCCGCCGAGGCCGCCCGCGACAGCGTCCAGGCGTCCGACGTCGTCGACCTGCGGGTGTACTTCCGCTCCGGCACGGGGCGCGATGCGTTCCTCACCCCGGTCGTGCGGGAGGTCCCCCTGGACGCCGACCTTCCCAGGGCTGCGCTGGACCTGCTGCTCGCGGGACCGGGCGCCGCCGACGGCGCCCTGCGCGCGCCGCTGCCGGCCACCACGAAGGTGACCGGGTTCAGGGTCGACGGCGACACGGCGTACGTGGACCTGTCGCCGGAGATCATCGCCGACGCCGCCTCGGTCGGCGCCTCACCCGAGCACGAGGCGCTGGCGCTCGCGGCCGTCGCGAACACCTTGACCGAGTTCCCGACGATCGCCCAGGTGCGGCTCACGGTCGACGGTGTGGCCGACGGCCGCCGCGCCGGGCTTGACATCGGCCGGTTCTGGGGCGGCTGGGGGCTGCCCGAACGGCTGGTCCGCGACCCCAGCGTCGTCGGCCCGATCACCGACGACGGCGGCCTGGTCGACCTCGGCCGTTTCAGCCGCGCGAGCCAGACGCTGGGATCGCGCGAGGCTTCCCCCGTCAGCGTGACCAGCGTGCGGGCCCGCCAGCGCACGACCTACCTCCGACTGACCGTCGAGCTGGCCGACGCCACCGGCGACGCCGCCGCGGCAGGACCGCCACCCACGCGGGCCAGCCTTCGCGGCGGCGACGTCGTGCTCGAGATCGACGGCGTCGTCGAGTACGCGGCGGACATGGCGGTGGGGCAGCGCCTCGACCTGCAGGACCCCGCGTTCAACGCCGTCGGCGTCGAGCGGACGGACCTGCCGGGGACCGTAAGGATCATGGTGTCCCCGGTGGAGTCCGACGAGTTCTACCTGCACACGCTGACGAGCCCGACCCGTGTCGTGCTGGACGTGAGGAACGCATGAGCGATCAGACCGTGACGGGGACGCCGCCGGAGCCGCCGGAGCCGGAGACCTTCGAGCCCGTCGAGATCGAGGAGGAGCTGCAGCGCTCCTACCTCGACTACGCGATGTCGGTCATCGTCGGGCGCGCCCTCCCGGACGTGCGCGACGGCTTGAAGCCGGTGCACCGGCGGATCCTCTACTCGATGTTCGAGGGCGGGATGCGCGCCGGCACGCAGCACCGCAAGGCCGCGGCGGCCGTCGGCGACGTCATGAAGAAGTACCACCCGCACGGCGACGGGGCGATCTACGACGCCCTGGTCCGGATGGCGCAGCCGTGGGCGATCCGCTACCCGCTGATCGAGGGGCACGGCAACTTCGGCTCGGTCGACGGCGACCCGGCCGCGGCGATGCGCTACACCGAGGCGCGGCTGTCGCCCATCGCGATGGAGCTCCTGCGCGACATCGACGAGGACACGGTCGACTACCAGGACAACTACGACGGCCAGGAGTCCGAACCGCTCGTCCTGCCGTCCCGCTTCCCGAACCTGCTGGTCAACGGCAGTTCCGGCATCGCCGTCGGCATGGCGACGAACGTGCCGCCGCACAACCTCGTCGAGATGTGCAACGCGGTCATCGCCACGATCGCCAACCCCGACCTGACCTTCGAGGAGCTCACCGCGATCGTTCCCGGACCGGACTTCCCGACCGGCGCACTGATCATGGGCCTGCAGGGCATCCGCGACGCCTACGCGACCGGCCGCGGGTCCGTGCGGATGCGTGCGGTCGTCGAGGTCGAGGAGCACGCCGGACGGGAACGGCTGGTCGTCACCGAGCTCCCGTATCAGGTGAACAAGGCCAGTCTCGCGATCAAGATCGCCGAGCTCGTCAAGGACCGCCGGATCGGGGGCATCGCCGACCTGCGGGACGAGTCGAACCGCAAGGGCATGCGCCTGGTCATCGACCTGAAGCGCGACGCCAACAGCCAGGTCGTGCTGAACCAGCTCTACAAGATGACCCAGCTCCAGGACAGCTTCGGAGTCATCAACCTCTCGCTGGTGGACGGGGTCCCGCGGACGCTGCCGCTGAAGGACACGATCGTCGCCTACGTCGCCCACCAGGTCGAGATCATCACCCGCCGGACGCGGTACCGGCTCCGCAAAGCGCAGGAACGCGCGCATGTGCTCCAGGGCTTGATCGTCGCCCTGGACAACCTCGACGCGGTGATCGCCCTGATCCGCGGTGCGGCCTCGGCGGACGCGGCACTCGGCGGTCTGCGGGAGCGCTTCGACCTGTCCGAAATCCAGGCCCGGGCGATCCTCGACATGCAGCTCCGGCGGCTGGCCGCCCTCGAGCGGCAGCGGATCCTCGATGAGTACGCCGAACTCACGGCGCTCATCGCCGAGCTGCGCGAGGTCCTCGACGACCCGGCCCGCGTGCGCGGGATCATCGTCGAGGAACTCACCGAGCTGCGCGACAAGTTCGGCGACGCCCGGCGTTCGCGGATCCTCCCCGCCGAGGGCGAGTTCGACATGGAGGACCTGATCGCCGAGGAGGACGTCGTCGTGACCCTGACGCGGGCCGGCTACGTCAAGCGGGTGCGCGCCAGCGAGTACCGGACGCAGCGGCGCGGCGGCCGCGGGGTGTCGGGCACCGCGCTGAAGCCCGACGACATCGTGCGGGACCTGTTCGTGACGACGACGCACCACTGGCTGCTCTTCTTCACGAACCAGGGGCGCATCTACCGGCTCAAGGCGTGGCAGATCCCGGAGAAGAGCAGGACCGCCCGAGGCACGTACGTCGCCAACGTGCCCGGCCTGACGCTCCAAGCGGACGAGACCGTCGCGGCGGTCGTGGACCTGAAGGGCTTCGACACCGAGGAGGCCCGCGGCCGCTACCTGATGTTCGGGACCCGCCGCGGCATGGTGAAGCGCACGGCGCTCGCCGAGTACGACTCTCCGCGCGCGGTCCTGATCGCGATCAACCTGCGGGACGGCGACGAGCTCATCGGCGTCCAGGTGACCTCCGGCGACGACGAGATCATCCTCGTGTCGCGCAAGGCGATGTCCATCCGCTTCGCCGAGGCCGACGCCCGCCCGATGGGCCGTGACACGTCCGGCGTGAAGGGCATGGAACTCGCCCCAGGCGACGAGGTGCTGTCGATGACCAAGACCGTCGCCGACGGGCAGCTACTGGTCGTGACGGAGGAGGGTTACGGCAAGCGCACGCCGCTCGAGCGCTACCCGGTGCAGCGGCGCGGGGGCAGGGGGGTCCGCACCGCGACGCTCGTCGCGCAGCGCGGCGGTCTCGTCGGCGCCTTCGTCGCGGCGTACGAGCAGGAGATCTTCATCGTCAGCGACATCGGCACGATCATCCGGACCGACGTCAAGGACATCCGCCCCACCGGGCGGGCCACCCAGGGCGTGCGCGTCATGAAGCCGTCGCAGGGGGCGAAGGTCGCGTCCATCGCGCCGGTCATGGAGGGTGAGGAGCTGGGTGAGGAGCCGGGTGAGGAGCTCGACGAGGACTGAGGCGGGCCGGCGCGCCGGCGCTAGACTGACCGGCGGCGCGCCCCGCGCTGCGCTCGTTGCCTGTAGCGGCCGGAGGGCCTGATCGCATGGTCGACCAACAGCGGCTCGCGCAGACGCTGCTGCAGTTCACCGCCAATCTCGTGACGCACTACGAGGTCGCCGACATCCTCGACCAGCTCTGCGACCGGGCCGTGGAGATCCTTCCGGTGAGCGGCGCGGGAGTGATGCTCGAGGATCGCCAGGGAGACCTGCGGTTCGTGTCCGCGTCGGACGAGACCGTCCGGTCGATCGAGTCGCTGCAGATCGAGCTGAACGAGGGGCCCTGCCTGCATGCCTATCGCACCGGCGAGCAGGTGGTGGTGACCGACCTGGAGCACAGCGACCGGTTCCCGCGATTCACCCCTCTGGCGCTGCAGAAGGGCCTGCGGGCGGTGTACAGCTTTCCGATGAAGGTCGGTGACGAGCACATCGGGGCCGTGAACCTGTACCGCGAGGAACCGGGACGGTTCGACGACGACGACGCGGCCGCTGGCCAGGTGCTCGCGGACGTCGCGACGACCTACATCATGAACGCCCGCCTGATCGAGCGGTCCACTCAGCTCAGCGAGCAGCTGCAGCATGCCCTGAACAGCCGCGTCGTCATCGAGCAGGCGAAGGGCAAGCTGTCCGAGCAGCTCGGCGTCGACCCCCCCGAGGCCTTCGCGCGCATGCGGGGCTACGCCCGGAACCGCGGCTTGAAGCTGCTGTCGGTGGCCGAGGAGATCGTGAGCGGCAGCCTGCGCCTGGAGGAGGAGTGACTGCGCCCGCGCCGCGTGAACGGACCCGCGGGGCCCGTCGCGTAGACTCCCCGCCGATGGCGACCACCGAGCAGGGGACTCCGACTCGGCGGCGGCGCCCGCCGCAGGCGGTCCCGCCCCAGCAACCCGCCCCGCCGCCCCGGCGTGTTCTCCGGCGACGTGCGACGGTCCGGAAGGTCGATCCCTGGTCGGTGCTGAAGCTGAGCCTGATCTTCTACTTCTGCTTCCTGCTCGTCGTCATGCTCGGCCTGACGGTGTTCTGGTCGGTCATCAACCAGCTCGGCGTCATCCAGGGCATCGTCGGCGTCCTCGACGACCTGCAGCTCACCCTGATCGTGCACGGCGGCAACATCGCGCGGGCCGTGTTCCTCGTCGGTCTGCTCAACGTCGTGCTGTGGACGGGCATCAACGTGTTCCTCGCGTTCCTCTACAACCTCGTGGCCGACCTGCTCGGCGGCCTGCGGATCACCCTCGCCGAGGAGGAATGACGCACGAGCGGGCGGCGTGCGGCTCGATAAGCGGGTCGGTAGACTACGGGCCGCGAGGGGCCATTAGCTCAGGCGGTTAGAGCGCACCCCTGATAAGGGTGAGGTCCGAGGTTCAAGTCCTCGATGGCCCACTCCCCGTCCGCTCCCACTCCCCGTCCCCTCCCCCGGAGGCCACCTCATGGGCAAGCGACTGTTCCTCCTCCTCGCGGCTTCGGCGGGCGCCGTCGCCGTCGCACTGAAGCGCCAGCGCGACCGGGAGCTCGACGAGGCCATCTGGGAAGAGCCCCGCGGCGCCTGACCCCCCGCCCGGGGCCCTTAGCTCAATTGGCAGAGCGCCGCCTTTGCAAGGCGGAGGTCAGGGGTTCGATTCCCCTAGGGTCCACC
>JACCXR010000196.1 GCA_013696915.1 Euzebyaceae bacterium | reverse complement strand
GCCGCGGTGGCAGCCGCCTGCCGGGCTTGGAGCCGGTCGTCCGCGTGCGCCCGTTCGGCCTCGGCGCGGGCGGCCTCTGCGGCGCGCTCGTGGGCCTGGCCCCGGGCGCGGTCGAGCGCCTGGGCGTCGCGCATCTGTGGGCTGTCGGCGAGCGTCGTCACCGCGGTCTCGGCCGCCCGCTCCGCCACCGCGAGCGCCTCGAGGCGCTCGACGAGCCCGGCGAGCTCGACGGTCGCCGTGTCGCGGTCCGTCTCGGCGCCGCGCAGCTTGCGCATGGTCGTCTCGTACTCGCCGTTGTGCTTCGTGACCGCGGCGGCCCGCCGTCGCGCAGCGATCCGGACGTAGGTCCGGTACTCGCCGAGGAACGTCGCCACGCCCCGGCTGGCGGCGGCGAGGTTGTCCAGGGCGGCCCGCTCGCTCTCGAGGCTGCGGAACGACTCGGCGACGTCGGCGATGATCGCGGCCGAAGGCGGCGCGAGTGCCTCGGACAGCGCGGCGGAGAGCTTGCGCTCGTCGAGCTGGCGCGACAGCTGCGGCTGGCGCAGCTGGATCAGGAGGTTCACGAGCGCGTCGTAGCGGTGCTCGCCGAGCCGGAACAGCTCCCGGTCGACGGACCGCCGGTAGGCGGCGGCCGTAGGAAAGACCTCGCCGCGGTCGCCGATCGCCTCGGCGAGCCGCGCGCGCGTGATCGCGTTGCCGCCTGGCGTCTGGAGGAACAAATCGTCGCCGACCCGCTGGTCGGTGACGAAGAACCACTTGCCCGCGAGACCGCGACCGGCGACGGCGTGCAGGCCGCAGCCGAGCGTGCGGTAGTGCTCCGTGCCGTCGTCGTCCCGGCGGCCGAACTCGAGCCAGGTGTACCCCAGCCGGTCGCTGTGCTTGCCGAGCAGCAGGTTCCACTCGATCCGCTTCGCCGGGTCGCCGTCGGGCTCGACGCGGTGGGGCGCGACCTCGCCGTCGAGCAGGAACGGCAGCTGCAGCGCGAGCACCCGCGACTTGCCAGTGCCGTTGTTGCCGCGCAGCAGCAGATGGCCCTGCTCGTAGCGGAACTCCTCGTAGTCGTACCGGTAGAGGTTGAGCAGCCCGCCGCGCAGGGGCTGCCACCGTTCACGCGCGGGCGACGGCAGGGCGGCGCCGGCCCGGGGCTCGCCGAGCAGGGTGGTGGTCATCGCAGCGCCTCCTGGTCGGGGTCGGCGAGGGCGTAGCGGGCGATCGCCGGGAGCGGGACCACGCCGTCGGCGGTGCGGCGGACGAGGCCGAGCGCCTCGAGCCGGTCGATCGTCTGCTCGGTGAGCGTCTCGTCAGCGCCGGGCTGGGTGACGTCTCTGCGCCAGTGCGTCTTGTGCGTCTTGATGAGACCGGCGACGTGGCGGTGGAGCGCCGCCCTGCCGGCCGTGGCGTGCGGGGCCCGGCGGGCGTGGTCGGCGAGGTGCTCGGCGAGCAGCAGCGTGAGGTGGCCGTCGGTGCCCTCCTCGGGCAGGCCGACGTCGGTGAGGTCGCCGCGCTCGTCGACCATGGCGATGCCCTCGCGGCGGATCTCGCCGACGAGTCCGGTCGCGTCGGTGATCTCGGCGAGCAGCCGGCCGCGCTGGCGGTGCAGGTAGTCGACGGTGTCGTCATCGAGGTCGGCGTAGTAGACGACGGGGTCGTCGAGGAGTCGTCGCACGAGTTCGGTCCGGCGGCGCCGGTTGCGGCCGTCGTCGGTCTCGGGCAGCGGCTCGGTGGTGATGGCGGTGAGCCGCTCGCCGTGGTCCGCGGCGTCGACGGTGGACGGGCCGCGGCGGACGGAGAGCATCGCCGCGAGCGCCGGGCGGTTGATCGTGTAGAGGACGTCGCCGCGCTCGGCGAGGTAGGCCTCCTCGTCCCCGGTGACCCTGACGAGGACGCGGTGACCGAGCAGGAGCCGGACCACGGCGACGAGGTCGCGGCGCTGGTCCCGGCCGGACAGGTCGAACGCGACGCCGGCGGCCGCGAGCGCCGGGTCGCCTACGACCAGCGCCATGATCCCTTCGGCCAGCCTGCCGAGGGCGATCTGGCGCTCGGCCCGTTCGAGGGCGGCGAGCGCGAGGCACAGCAGCGCGTACCGGCGGCGCGAGAACGGTGGGTCGCTGCGCCTGGCCCTGGCGCCACGGGTGCCATCGCGGAGGTCGGCGGGGACCTTGCGCAGCCGTGCGAGCTCGCTGTCGACCTGGAGGCTCCAGGCGGGGTAGCGGGCCAGCCATTCGCGCAGCCAGGGTGCGTGCCTGCGGACGAGCCCGAAGAGTGCGGGGTCCGGGCCGTCGGCGGCGAGCAGCGGCTGGGAGAGCAGTGCGCGCAGGGCGCGGCGCCGCTCCGCGACGACGGCGGCGTCGATGCGGGCGCCGAGCGGCGGGGCGGGGGCGACGGT
>JACCXR010000023.1 GCA_013696915.1 Euzebyaceae bacterium | reverse complement strand
GGCCGACCTGGAGCTTGCGGAGAATGGTCGAGACGTAGTTCTTGACGGTCTTCTCGGCGAGGTGGATGCGTTCGCCGATCTGCCGGTTGGTCAGCCCCTCGGCGATCATGTCGAGGATGCGCGTCTCCGTGGGCGTGAGCCGTGCGAGCCGGGGGTCGGTGTCGGCGTGCGGGTTGCGGACGCGTTCGAGGACCCGGGCCGTGACGGCCGGGTCGAGCAGCGACTCGCTGGCGCCCACGCGGCGGATGACCTCGACGAGGTCGGTGCCGCGGATCTGCTTCAGGACGTACCCGGCCGCCCCGGCCATGATGGAGTCGAACAGCGCCTGGTCGTCGGCGAAACGAGGTCAGCATCAGCACGGCGATGTCCGGATATGCCGCGCGGAGGTCGCGGCAGGCCTCGACGCCGGAGCGGTCGGGGAGCCGGACGTCCATGACGACCACCTGCGGCTTGTGGGAGCGGGCCCGCAGCAGCGCCTCTCCCGCCGTGCCCGCCTCGGCGACGACCTCCAGGTCGTCCTGGGCCTCCAACAGGCTCCGAAGGCCCGCGCGGACGACTTCGTGGTCGTCGACCAGCATGACCCGGATCACGGCAGATCCTCCTGCAGCGGGACGTCGAGTTCGACCCTGGTGCCCTCGCCGGTGGCGCTGACGAGCTCCAGCCGGCCGCCCATCGCCTCGACGCGCTCGGCGATGTTGGCCAGACCCCGACCGGTCGAGACCCGGGCGGTGTCGAACCCGGCGCCGTCGGCGGCCACGGCCAGGTGCAGGCGCCCGGCGTCTGTACCGGAGGTGATCCGCACCGTGGTCGCGTCGGCGTGGCGGGCGGCGTTGGACAACGCCTCGCGGACCACCTGCAGCAGGTCGGGGACCAGCGCGCCGGACACCCGGTGGTCCAGGCCGGGCATCAGCAGCAGCTCGGGCTTGACGACGGCGTTGACCTCGTACTCGCGGGCGAGCTCGGCCAGGCCGCGGGTGAGCCCGAGCGCCGCCGCCTCCTGGGGGAGCAGGTGGAAGATCGAGTTGCGCAGCTCGCGGATCGCCCCGTCGATGCCGTCCGGCGGAGTTCAGGCGCTCGTCGACGCGTTCGTGGTCGGTGCCCAGCAGCGTCCGGGCGGACTTCAGCGACATGCCGATCGAGAAGAGCGCCTGGATGACCCCGTCGTGGAGGTCGCGGGAGATGCGGTCCCGCTCGGCCTGGACGGCGAGGGATCGCAGCCGCTCCGACAGCAGCGCGTTCTCGATCGCCGCCCCCGCCTGGGCGGCGAGGACCAGCAGGAGACGCTCGTCGCGGTCGTCGAAGCCGCCGCGCTTCTCGGTGAGGTAGAGGTTGCCGTACACGGTGCCGCCAGAGCGGATCGGCGCGCCGAGGAACGTCGTCATCTCGGGGTGGTGCGGCGGAAAGCCGGAGGACGCGGGGTGGTGGGCGTGGAGGTCGTCGAGGCGGATGACGCGCGGGTCGCGGATGAGCAGGCCGAGCAGTCCCTTGCCGGTCGGGTAGTGGCCGATCGCCCGGATGGTCTCCTCGTCGGCGCCGTGGGTGATGAACCGACTGATCGCAACGCCCGCGGGGGCGCGCCCCACATCCACCTCGAGGTGCGACCTGGCGGCACCGCCCCGGTCAGCCCGTACCCGTTCGCGGCGGCGGCCTGCTTCTGATCCTCGGACCGGGCACGTGGACCAGGCCGACCATGCTTGCCGTCCCCGTGACCGCTGGACGTCGGGGTGCTCGCTGGTAGCCAGTTCGGATGATCTTCGAGGGCTGGCCGTGACGTGCGCGGCCGGTCCGCGTTGTAGCGGGAGACAGACGTCAAGGGCAACCCCGTCGCAAGGCGGGCACGCAAAGCCATGGGACCCAACACCGGGTTCGCCAGGCCGCCCCTCAAAGAAGAGGGGAGTACGTCACATGTTGCATGTCCGCTCACGCGCGCTGGGTCTTGTCCTTGCCGCGGTTCTGCTCGCCGCGGTTGCAGCGGCCCCCGTTGCCAGTGCCCATCCGGACCACGAGATGGAGGCTTCCGGCCTCGAGGTTGAGGTCCGCCCCGCGATTGTCGCCGTCGGTGAGACCGTGACGGTCGCGGCCGAGTTCGACCCCGAGGACCCCGAGGACGACGTGCGCGGCGACAACGCACATGACGCGGAGCCCGGTGACGACCGTGTGCCCGGTGACGACGACTCGGATGACTCGGACGACGCCCACGGCGACGTGCCCGGCGACGAGCACCGAGAGAACTCCGACGGTTCGGACGAGGGTTCGGACGAGGGTTCGGACGACGGTTCGGACGACGGTTCCGACGAGGGTTCCGACGACGGTTCCGACGACGGTTCCGACGACGGTTCCGACGAGGGCTTCGACGACAGCTCCGACGATTCCGACGGCTCCGATGACGACTCGTCCGGGTCGCAGTCGGCCGCGGTGTTGTCGATCGACTTCGGTGACGGCAGCGGCTCGCAGCCGATGACGGTCGTGGACGGAGACGAGGACGAGGTCGAGGCCGTCGCGACGCACGCCTACGCCGATGCCCGCAGCTACCCCATCACCGTCACCGCCGTCGACGAGGCGGGCGCCGAGGTTTCCGTCGTGGTGCCCGTCCACGTCGGCGTCGGCTCGGCCCGGCTGTCGGGCCAGGACCGTTTCGGGACCGCCAACAGGCTGTCGCGCGAGGCGTTTCCGACCGACGGCTCAGCGGGCGCGGTCTTGCTCGCCCGGGCCGATCACTTCGCCGACGCGCTGGCTTCTGCCGGCATGGCCGTCCTGTCCGAGGCGCCGGTCCTGCTGACGACAACCGCGGACGTCCCCGCGGGCGTGCTGGAGGAGATCGACCGGGCGCTGGGCGACGACGGTGTTGTCTACCTGCTCGGTGGCGAGGCCGCGATCTCGCCGGCAGTCGCTCAGTCGCTCGAAAGCCTGGGGCACCGCGTCGTGCGGATCGCCGGGGCTGACCGCATCGAGACGGCGCTGGACATCGCCCGCTTCGTCCTGGACGCCGGCCTGGACATCGACGAGGTCGTCCTGGCCAGCGCCGGCAACTTCCCCGACGCGCTGGCCGGAGCGGCGTACGCGGCGAGCCAGTCCGCGCCGGTGCTCCTGACCGCAGGAGCGGCACTCGACCCGCGAGTCGCCGCGTTCCTGCTGGAGGTCGGCACCGACGTCGATGTGTTGGTGGCCGGTGGCACCGCCGCCGTGAGCGACATCGTCGTCATCGAGTTGCAGGCACTCGGCTTCCAGGTCGAGCGGCTGCACGGCGCTGACCGGTTCGCCACAGCGGCCACGATTGCCGGGGAGCGCTTCGACGACGCGCACGCCGTCATCATCGCGACCGGGGCGAACTTCCCCGACGCACTGGCCGGCGCGGCGTTGGCCGGCCGGATCGACGCGCCAATCCTGCTGGTCGGCGACACGCTGCCCCAGTCGGTGCGGTCCTACCTCGCCGCTCGTACCGGCCAGATCGAGGAGGTCTATGTCCTCGGTGGCAGCACCGTCGTCGCGCCTGCGGTCATGGCCGAGATCGAGGAGATTCTCGGCCTGCCGGGCGCAGCGGACTGACGGTACGGGCGGCGCTGCCGATAGATCGTGCGGTCGGCGGCGGGGTTCACCGGCTACCGGCGGGCGGGGGGGGACAGCCTCGGCGGGTGGCCGTCCGCCCCAACCCGCTCCTACTTCACCGGCGCCCTCGACGAGGTCGCGATGTACGCCACCGTGCTGTCAGCCACCCAGGTCGCCAGCCACCACGGCAAACGCCCTCACCAACTGACCGCCCGCGCGGCCCGGTCCGACCGCTCCGGTCGGGCCGGGCCTCTCTTTTATCAATCCATCAATCGCCCTATTCAGTGAACGTGTACCTTCCGGACGGCCTTGCCACTGCGGTCCGCGAGGCGAACTGCAGCGTGTCTGCCATCGCGCGGGGCGCCCTGGCCGAGGTGCTGGCCCAGCGCGAGACCGGACCTTGGCTCGACGACGTCGGGCGGCTGCAGCCGACGGCGGTCACGCACGCACGCGGTCGACGCGGTCCGCGACGACGGGCACACCGGTCGGCCACGTCGTGATCGCACGGCTGCGTGGTCACACCCTGCATGCCCCCGGCGCATTTTCGATGCCGGTGCTGTCTGCTCTGGGAAGGATGCAGCGAGCCGGAGCCCTCTCCGCCCGGCAGGTGACGACCAGGCTGCCACGTCTGGAGGCCCGCCCCGATCCAGCGTCACCTGCGGCGTCGCTGCTCAGAGGCGCATGGCGCACGGCACAACCTCCGGCTCGTCGATGCGCTGTACGCCCGGCTCGCCGATCAGCTCGGCAGGGCACCCCTGGTCACGACCGACAGTGGGCTCGCCAGCGCCGCCGGCAGGCGGCGATGATCGAGGCGCGCTCGTAGCCGCAACTGACAGGCGGCGGCAGACCGGCGCGAGCGACCGCTACCGCGGCACCCTCGAGGGGGTGGTGGCGGCAACGGCATCCCTGCGGACGCGTTGCTCGTCGCTTGCGCTGAGCGCTGAGGGCGCTCCGGTTGCGGATGACGCCCTGCCGGCCGTCTCCATCGAAGGGTGCTGGCGTATCCGCCAGCCGTAGAGCCACCAAAGTGGCTGGTCAGCGCCCTCGCTGACCGGATCGGCCTGTTCGCTCTGTACTCCTCGGTCGTTGCGAAGTCGATCGGAAACTTGACCTGATCGTGCAGATCAAGGCCACCTAGCCGACCTAGGCACCGACCAGGTTAATGAGGGCGAGGAGGAGACACCCACCCGTGACCGCCTTGCGAGTGGCTGGCTCGCCTCATCCTCATGTTGACAGAGGGGGACAAAGTCCAGTGCGTCCCACCAACCTCGTCCGTTCTCGCCACAACAGGCAGGAGGGTTCATTGTGAAACGGCCTCTCTTCAAGGTTGCGACGGTCTTTGGCACGCTCGCCGCCATGGTCTGGGCTGCATCCGCGGGATTTCAATCCATGAGCGATCGAAACGTCAAGCACAATGTTCGCGGGCTCACCCCCTGATCCCCACTCGACGCGCTTCGCTTAATCTATTCAGACGCGCGTTCTACGAGGGTGGGGATAGTAGCATGGCAAGCTGGCGGTCGGTACGGCGCTTTCCACTGCGGTGGGCGGTCGCACTGCTCCGGCGTCATCGCGGGATAAGCCTGAAACATGAGGTCCCGATCAGTGCCGGCGAGGTTCTGCAGCGCGCCCGCAGATTGCCGTTAGCGGTATGGACATATGACTTCGATGACCCCAGCGTGCGACACATGGGACCCATGGCCCAAGACTTCGCCGCGGCTTTCGGCCTGGGTGACAGCGACCGGACAATACACAGTGTCGATGCTCTTGGCGTGGCGCTCGCCTGCATCCAGACCCTTGCCAACGAGGTCGATTCTCTCCGCGTTGAGGTGGCATCTCTCCACCAAGATCCCTGATCTCTAGGGCGGGCGACATGGGTGGTGCCAGTAGTGGACGAGTTGCGGGGGTCCGGTTCGCGGCCAGGGCCTGTCCTTGCAGCTCCCACGGCGTCGCCGAGGAGGGCCGCAGGCCCGTGCTGTCCGCCGCCGGTTCGCCCACAACGAGTTCGTGTCCCACCACGGCGACCCGGGTGACACCCTCCACCTGCTGGCCACGGGCCGTGTGGCCGTGCGGGTCACCACGCCGCTCGGCGACGTCGCGGCGCTCGGCGCCGGCGAGCAGGCGCTGATCTCCGCGAGGCGCGCCGAGCGGGGACGGTGATCGCGCTGCAACCCGTCGAGACGCTCGCGCTTGTGCACGCGCAGTTCGAAGGCCTGCGCCGGTGCACCCGCCGGTCGACGGTTCCGCCCCGCGTGCTCGAGGAGCGCCTCGCGCGTCTCGGCTCGCCCGCTCGAGGAGCCCTCTACCTCCCGGCGGACGGCCGCGTCCTCCGCCGCGTCGCCAAGCTCGCCGACCTCGACCCCTACGGTGACGGCCGGCTCCCCACGGTCGTGCCGACCCAGGAGAACCTGGCCGCGATGGCGGGGACCACCTGGCCGATGGTCAGGCGGTGCTGGCTGGACCCGGAAGACCCGCCCTTGCGGTCGTCGAGGGTAGCTGCCAAGACGCTCGGCGAGTGGAAGCGAGGGCTGGCAGCACAAGTCGATCGATCCGTCCATACCCATGAGGGCGCCGGTGTGCATGTCGCCGATTACGCCGTACGACACCTCGATCTCGCCTCGGGCTGCCCGCGCAGGTACCGAGGTATTGCCGCGGCGCGTATCGACGGGTGGACGTGAGTGGCGCGGGTAGGCTCGCTGGGGGAGCGACCTCCACGCACCCGCCCGAGCATCCGGTCAGCGCTTCATTGCTCTTCGTCGGGCGGCGGGGACGTTGACGTGACGAGGGTGTCGAAGTCTCGGAGGAGCTCGTCGAGGTCGAACGGCGCGCCGGCTTCGTCGGGCGGGAGCGGCGGCAGCACTGGGACGCCGCCCTCCAACCGGTCGCCGGTGAGCTCTTCGTAGCGCCAGCGGTACTCGATGTCCGGCGCGCGCTCGTGCGATCGGGCGTACAACTCCGCCGCCCGGCGCCGCGACTCGTCGTCGGCGCGGTCCAGGCGCCAGCGTTCGTAGTGCACAGCAGCCTGCTCGGCGTCGCCGCTGTACTCGGTGAGCAACGTCTGCAGGGCGACGACGGCAGCTTCGCGATCCTGTCCGTCACGGGCCGCAAGCCGCCCGGCCAGGAGGTCACACCGGAAGCGCACCGGGTCGTTCTGGGCGCTCCGCGCAACCTCGCGTGCCTCGCGGTTGAGCGCCTCGGCGCGCCCGATGTCCCCCCTCGCGGCGCAAAGCTCGGCGAGGGTCTGAAGGTCGTCGCAAAGGCCGAAGAGGTCATCGTGAGTGCGCTCGAACCCGATCGCCCGTCGCAGTAGGGTCTCGGCGTCCGCGGCCCGGCCCTGCGCGGAGAGCGCCGCAGCAATCCGGTGAAACTGCGAAACGGCCGTGACCGAATCGCCGAGCTCGGCGGCGGCACGCAGCGCCCGCCGCGCGCACACAAGGGCGCCCCCGATGTCCCCCTGCCGCAGCCGCAGCTCCGCCTCGTTTCCCACGAGGTGCCCAATGGCGCGCTGGTAACCGATCCGGGCGGCGACCTCCGCGGCGTCGCTCAACGCACGGACCGCCTCGACGTAGTCGCCGGATTCGGCGTGCACGACCGCCAGATCGTTCGTGGCGTGCACCATGAGGCGCTGGTCGCCGGTCGCCTTCCCGAGGTCGCGGGCCTCCTGCAGATGCCTGGCGGCCGCACGGCAAGCACCCTGCCGGTTCTCGACCACGCCGATGTTCTCCAGGGCCGCTCCCATGCCGGCCTGGTCTCCGACGGCGGTCATGATCCGCAGATGCTCGCGCGCGCACTGGAGTGCCTGTGCGTAATCGGTCTCCTGCCAGTGGATCCATGACAGGCGCTCGAGGACCAGGCCGAGCACACCGACGTCGCCGGCCCCCTCCGCCTCCGTCCGCGCCGTCTTCAACCAAGGCAGCCCCTCTTCGTAGGAGTGGCTCTGCGCGATCAGGCTTCCCAGCGCGGTCAGCCCTCGCGCTCGCAAGGCGCCGTCGGCCGAGGAAACCGCCTGCCGGTACAGGGCCTCCGCCTCGGGCCAGCGGCCCACGAGCTCCAGCACGTCGCCGAGTTTCAGCAGCACCGTCGGCTCCTGGGCGACGGGCGGGAGGGAGCGAAGGCGTTCGTAGTACTGGATGGCCGCGGCATTGGCGTAGGCCGCCTTGGCTTTGTCGCCGGCACGCTCGAAGTAGGTCCGTTGCTTGGCCACATTGCGGGTCATACCGAAGTGGTGGGCGAGCAGCTCGACATATGGCGAGAGGTCGTCAGCGTGCGCGCGTTCGACGTACTCGGCCGTCGACTCGTGCAGCGCCCCACGAGTCGCATGCGCCAGGCTGCCGTAGGCCACATCCTGGACGGTGACGTTCGCGAATACGTAGACGGGCTCCGGCTCCGTTGCCTCGAGGGCCGTGAGGTGGAGCCGGCTTAGCGTGCGGAGCCGGTGCTCGACCCCGTCCGCGGTGCCGGCTGCCGGGTAGCTGCCCGCGAGCCACGAGGGGCGGAACCGGCGCCCGACCACGCTGGCGAGCTTGAGGGTGATCTGCTCGTCGTCGTCGAGTTCGTCGATGCGTGATAGGACCGCACTCGAGAGGCTGGCGGGCAGATCCGGCGCCTCCGCGGCTTCGGCGGTGGACAGGTCGCCGCCCCGGGCGAGGACAAGGTCGACGAGCGTCTCGGCGAAGAGCGGGTTCCCGCCCGCGCGGTCGCACACGGCTCCGACGAACGCATCGGAGGGCTGCGCGTCGGCGCGTTCCTGGCACCGAGCTCGTACGAGCGTTGCCGTCTGATCACGGTCGATCTCCGAGAGCCGCAGCTCCTTTGCGTGTGCCCACCGCGCCAGCCCGGCGAGCGCCAACGGGTGGTCCCGGCCGGGGCGATACAGCACGAGCAGCAGGACCGGCAGCGACGCGAGGTTGCGGCCAAGGAACTCGAGCAGCTCACCGGACAGGGGATCCATCCAGCGGCAGTCCTCCAGCACGAGCAGCAATGGTGAGCGCGACGACCGTCCCCGCAGACATGCAAGGAGCAGGGTGCGTAGCAGCTCGGCTCGCAGCCGTGGGTCGAGTCCTCGCGTGAGATCCGTGTCCGGGAGATCGACGCCGAGGACGGGCCCGAGCAGTGGGAGCCGGGGGACGAGGTCGGCGTCGATGGCGGCAAGTGCACGGCGCAGGTCGTCCACGACAGCCTCGTGGCGCTCGCGCGCGCGGTCGGCGCCGAGCAGCGACCACCACACCTCTCGCCATCCCAGATAGCTCGTCCGGGTGCGGTAGGCCTCGAAGGCTCCCGGGTGGACCGACAGGCCGCGCCCGTGGGCCATCCGGGCTATCTCGGCAGCCAGCCGGGTCTTGCCCACCCCGGCGTCGCCGACGACGACGAGGACTCGGCCCCGGCCTGCGCGGGCGTCGTCGAGCGCCGCGCCGGCCACCGCCAGCTCTTTCGACCGGCCGACGAGTGGACGATCGGACGCGAGGCCGGCGGCCGGTCGCGACTCGAGGAGCCGCCGGACGGCCGCCACGGCCACGGGCTCCGCCTTGCCCTTCACCGGCAGCGCTCGTGGCGCCGTCCAGCTGAAGCGGCCGGCCACTGCGGCCCGCGTCGAGGCGTCCACGAGGATCTGTCCCGCTTCGGCGGCCTGCATCAGGCGGGCGGCCACGTTGACCGGATCGCCCATGATCGTGTAATCACGACGCTTCGCCGATCCGACCCGGCCGCTATAGACGAGGCCGGTCGTCACTCCGATGCGGACGGGAAGCCTGCCGGTGTCACGGAGCTCCAGCGCGCAGGCCAGGGCGCGCACCTCGTCGTCATCGTGAGTCACCGGCGCGCCGAACGCCAGAAGGCCGGTGGTGCCCTTGTCACCGACCTGCACGCCAACGAGGTTGCCGCCTAGGCGATCGCAAGCTTCGCCGAGGTCGGCAACGAGGTCTTGGATGGCCCGCGTGGCATCCGCGGCTTCCTCCAAGCCCTCGAAGCTGACGAACATTGTGGTGACCTTTCGGTGCTCGTCGAGGAAGCGCTCCTGACCGGCGCCGATGCGCCGGGCCACGGCCGGGTGCAGGAACCGCCGCAGTTCGTCATCCAGCGCCGCCGGCGGGTCCGGCAGCTCCGCCGGCGGTACGGCTGGCTCGCGGACGGCGAGCCCGGTCACGCGGTGGAAGGAGCCCCCGATCTTGATGGAAGACATGCGGCCGGTGTTCCCGGCGAGACGCAGGACGCCCTCGTGGGCGACCACCTGCCCGTGCCCGGCGGCGTGCTCCGCGGCCGCGCACCGCCGGAGGACGTCTCCCGCCACGACGCAGTGAAGCCGTCGGTCGTCGCCTCCCACCGTCCACAGGACCGTTCCGGCGGCGGCGCCGACACGGGTCCGGAGCGCGAAGCGGCCGGCGGCCGTGTCGATCGACGCATAGCGGTGCGCGTCCATCTCCATGTCGAGCGCGCACTGCAGCGCGCGGCGGGCGGCGACGTCCAACGCTCCACCCGGTGCTCGGAAGAGCACGGTCATCGCGTCGCCGGCGAACGTGGCCACGCTCCCACCGAAGGAGGAGATCAGGTCGATGGTCGGACCGAAGTAGGCGTTGAGGACCTCCGTCAACTCCTCGGTCCCCGCGCTGCCGAGGCTCCCCAGCGCCTCGCTCATGGGCGTGAAATCCGCCACGTCGACGAACAGCGCGGCCGCCCGGAACCGCTGCGTGCGTCCGCCGATCGGTGCGTCCGGGCAGCGCGCGAGGTCGGCAACCACTTCCCCTGGGAGGTAGGGCTGCCACCGCGACGTCACCGCTCACCGGCCCTTGACATCGGCGGGAACAAACCGGACGATGCGGATGGGACCCGGCGGGGATTCGGGATCCCATCCCGTACACCAGATACGGAGGCCCAGGTGGGACGTCGTCTGGTCACCCTGTCAACGGTAGCCGTCGTGGTCTTTGGACTCGTGCTCGTCCTTCCAGGAATCGCTCAGGCCAGGTTCACTTCCATGGACGGCGCCCGCGTCAGCGAGGACCGCCGCATCTGCCGGGACGGCTACGACGGCGCGATCCTCGACGTGAACGCGCCCGCCGGCGCTG
>JACCXR010000141.1 GCA_013696915.1 Euzebyaceae bacterium | reverse complement strand
TCGGCGAAGTGCAGCTGGAACCCGGACACCCCAGGCAGCGATCCGGCCGGTGCCCGGATCTCGGCGGGGAAGTCGGGAAGGGTCGCGAGGTCGTTGCCGACCTTCGCCGTGACGCTGGTGAAGCGGTCACCTGTCAGCTGCATCCCGTCGCCGGAGTCACCGGCGAACCGGATCGTCACGGTGTCGACGCGCTGGACGGTTTTCGTGGCCATGTGACTCTTCCCTGCACCCTGTCCGTCACCGATGCGAAACCCCCATCGTAGTGGGAAAGGACAGATGCGCCGCGCATACTGCGTCGGTGCAGCGGCGCGTCTACCTCGACCAGGCGTCCGCGGCGCCGTGGCACCCGGCCGCGCTGGCGGCCCACGGGCAGGTCGCGGCGCAGCTGTTCGCCGATCCCTCCCGCCGCCACGCGGGCGGCCGCGCCGCCCGCGACCTCCTCGAGCAGGCGCGCGCGGCGGTGGCCGGCGAGCTCGGCGCCGCCCCCGAACGCCTGGTGTTCACCTCCGGCGGGACGGAGGCGATCCACCTGGCGGTCCGCGGCGCGGCTGCGGCCAACCGCACCCGGCAGCCGCGCATCGTCTCCGCGGCGGTGGAGCACTCGGCGGTCCTGTCGGCCGCCGACGACGCCGGCGCGGACCACGTCCGGGTGGCGGTCGACGGCGACGGCCGTGTCGACCTGGACCAACTCGAGGCCGCCCTGGCCGCCGGTGCGCTCCTCGTCAACGTCCAGCACGCCAACCACGAGGTTGGGACGCTCCAGCCGCTCGACGAGGTGGCGGCGCTGTGCCGGTCGGCGGACGCCCTCCTGCACGTCGACGCCTGCCAGACCGCCGGCCGGCTGCCGGTGGGGTTCGACCGGCTCGGCGCCGACTTCGTCACGCTCTCGGGGGCGAAGTTCGGCGGCGGGCGGGGGGTCGGTGCGCTCGCGTGGTCGCCGCGGGCCCGCTTCGCGCCCCTGGTGACCGGCGACGAACGGGAGCACCGGCGCCGCGCCGGACTCGAGAACGCACCGGGCATCGCGGCGATGGCTGAGGCGCTGCTGCAGCAGGCGGCCTCGTCGGGCACCGGACCGGCCGCGGCGGAGGCGGCGAGGGCCGACCGGCTGCGCCGCAGGCTCCGGGAAAGCCTGTCGGCGGCGGTCGACGACCTCGAAGTGCACGGCCACCCCGAGGAGACGCTGCCGCATCTGGTCGCCGTGTCGGCGCTCTACGTCGACGGTGAGGCGCTGGTCGGCGAGCTCGACCGGGCCGGCTTCGCGGTGCACTCGGGCTCGTCGTGCGCGAGCACCTCGGGCGAGCCCTCGCACGTGCTGGTCGCGATGGGCGCGCTCACCCACGGCCACGTCCGGGCTTCGTTCGGTCCCGACGTCGGCGAGGCGGACCTCGACGCCTTCGTCGACGCGCTGGCCACCGCCGTGGGCGCCCTGCGTGCGCGGAGCCGCGCGCACTGACGCCTTCAGGACGCCAAGGCGCGCCGGCTCGTCCTGCTCCGAGGACGCCCCTCTTGATCCCCGCGTCGATAGGGTGGCGTCCGTGGACGACGCGCCCCCGCCGACCCTGGTCAACGCCCTCGGGAAGGCCTGCCCGGTACCGGTGATCGACCTGGCCAAGGCGGTGGCTCGGCTGACCGCGGGAGCCGAGGTGATCGTGCTCGCCGACGACCCGGGCGCCAAGGTCGACATCCCCGTGTGGTGCCGGATGAAGGGGCACCGACTGCTGGCGGTCGAGCCGGCCGACCGGGGGTGGGAGTTTCGGGTGCAACGCAGCGGGTGACGGCCGGCTCACCCACCGCACCCGTTTCTTTCAGCTGCCTGGAGGCTCTACCCGTTCGACGGTTCCAACCCGATCAATGGATCCGTCGAAGGAGGCGACCTTGTTGATGCCTGTGCTCTCGGCGCAGGCCACGAGATACGCCTCGGCGAAGTCGATCCGATCGGTCTCGTACACCTCGACGGCGCGCAACAACAGCGCCGGTCGACGCTGACCATCGATTCGAACGCGAGGAGCGATCGGATCGCTTCCGCGACCTGCACACGCGGTGCCTCGTAGAACGACTCCAACACGTAGACGGTCTCAGCCACGACGAAATCTGTGAGCAGCAGATCGGTCTCGACCTCGAGATACGACGTCGCCCGGGCGGCCATGTCAGCAGGATCGCCCGTCAGGTGCCGGACGAGGATGTTCGTGTCAACGAACGCGCTCACCGGCGCTTGGCGGCTCGGGCGGCTCGCGTCTTGCGGATCACGTCGTCCCACGTCGCGTTACGCTTCACGGCAGGAACCTTGATCGTGCCAGCGAGAGCGAGGAGACCAGGAGTCCGCGCCAGAAGTGCTCGGTTGCCTTCGACGCGGAACACGACCTCGTCGCCCTCTTTTATCCCCAGGGCGTCACGGACGGCCTTCGGAACGGTCACTTGCCCCTTCGAGGTGACCTTGGCTGCAGCGTCCACGAGAAGCGCTCCTTACCTTGGGCTGACGGTAAGGATGCCGCACAGGATCCCTGGGGGGCCAGCCCGCCTGGCCAGGCTGGGCGGGACGCAGCGCGTGCTCTCCCCGAAGCGCCCGGACGTCGCGCCGAACCGTCGCGATCCTCGTCGACGGCCACGCAGTTGACCCCTGACGCAGGGCAGCGGTGCGTCGTCGAGGGTGGCCGGTCCCCGCGTCGCCTGTGATGATCGACGCCATGACCGGACCCCTGACCACCCTGACCACATGGGACGAACACATCGTCGGGCGTCGCCTTCCAGCTCGCACCCGACTGCCAGCCGCCCGGGCGTCGCGGATTGACCCCGCCGCATTCCCCTCCTTCCGCGCCGTCTTCGGCGACGATCTCCCGGCCGACGGCCGTTTCGCCGCCGCCTTCACCGCCGCCTTGAAGTCGCTGCGGGGCAGCGGCGTACGATCGACGCTGCAGACCTGGCAGGCGAGGAAGGTGGGCGCCGGGGACGGTTGCGGCCGTCCCCGCCGGTGCAGTCGATGTGCCCGCCGGACCTCTTCGTGGCGCTACGACATCGGCACGATCTGTGTCATCATAAGGTGACACCCTTGATGCTCTCAAGGAGACCAGGCGACGATGCGGACGACCCTTGCTCTGGATGACGAGCTCGTCGCGGAGGCGCAGCGACTGACCGGGACGAGCGAGAAGAGCGCTCTCGTCCGGGAGGCCTTGCGGGCACTCATCCAACGAGAGAGCGCCCGCCGTCTGGCCAGGCTCGGCGGAACCGAACCCGCACTCACCGAGACCCCCAGGCGACGTGCCGAACCCTGGTGATCCTCGTCGACACCTCGATCTGGATCGACCACCTGAGAGCCGGACACGCGACCCTCGCACAGCGGCTCGAGCACGGCCTCGTCCTCGGTCACCCCTGGGTGGTCGGCGAGCTCGCGCTCGGCCGCCTCTCCCAGCGCCGTGAGATCATTCGCCTGCTGACCAGCCTGCCGCAGGCAACGGTCGCGACCACGGACGAGATCCTGACGCTGGTCGAGCGCCACCGGCTGCACGGGATCGGCATCGGCTACGTGGACGCACAGCTCCTCGCCGCGACGCTGTTGACCCCCGACGCAGCACTCTGGACCAATGACCGACGCCTGGCCGGTGCCGCCACGCGCCTCGGCTGCGCCGTCGATCCAACAATCCCCCTGGCCGACGGCCGGTAGATCGGCGATGGCGCAGGCCTCCCTTTGCTGGACGAGCTCGGCGGACGCCGCGTCGTCGCCGGCCTGGGCCGCAGCCACCGCCGTGCTCGTCTCCACCGGGGCCGGTCCGCTCTCGCTCTCGTCCACGTCGTCCCTCCTCTGGCGCGCCCGGTCTTCCGGTCGCAGAGGTGCCCGACATATCTGACGGCGGGCGAGCGGAGAACGAATCGAACGGTGAGTCCGCTCGCAGCCGCTGGCAGCGAGGCGGACGCACACGTCGTGGTGTGTGACGATCGTGCCAGGGAGGTGGCCATGCACGAGGCCATGGTGGACGGCCGGCGCATCGCCTACACCCGCGTCGGGTTGGGGCCGGCGCTGGTGCTCCTGCACGGTGGGCTGGGCGACAGCCGCTCGTGGCGACCGCAGCTGGAGGCCTGCGCGGCCGAGCACACGGTGCTCGCGTGGGACGCGCCGGGCTGCGGCCGCTCGTCGGATCCCCCCGCAACCTGGCGGATGCCCGAGTACGCCGACTGCGTGGCGGGCTGGCTCGGCGCGATCGGCGTGGACAGGGCGCACGTCCTGGGGCTGTCGTGGGGCAGCTCGCTGGCGCTGGAGCTGTACCGCCGGCACCCGGGCCTGCCCAGCTCGCTCGTGCTGGCGTCGGCGTACGCCGGCTGGGCCGGCTCGCTGCCGCCGGGGGAGGTGGCGGAGCGCGTCGCGCTGGGCCTCGCCTGGGCCGACCTGCCCGGCGAGGAGATCGCGGCCGCGTTCCTGCCGACGCTGTTGACCCCCGATGCCGCCCCGGACGCCGTCGAGGACGTCCTCGCAGTCCTGCGCGACGTCCGCGGCGCCGGCACGCTGCCAGCTCTGCTGTCGATGGCGGAGGCCGACCTGCGCGACGTGCTCCCGACGATCCGCGTCCCGACGCTGCTCCTGCACGGCTCCGAGGACGTCCGCTCACCGCTGCGGGTCGCCCACGATCTGCACCGCGCGATCCCGGGCTCGGACCTCGTCGTCCTCCCGGGCGTCGGGCACGAGAGCAACGTCGAAGCCCCCGACGCGTTCACCCGTGAGGTCCTCCAGTTCCTCCGACGCGCCAGCGGCCGCACGGCGGAGTGACCGTGGACCGACGGGGTTGCTGCCGCAGGTGATCCGCGTGGTGCTCGACAGGATCGCTGGCCTGCGCCCCTCGCCGAGCGCTGATCCAGCCGCGCCGTCACCGCGAGGCTGTTCCAGCGCATGGCCGAGCACCCGTCGACGTTCGTACGACTCGAACGGCCCCGGCCCTACCGGCCGCTCATCGCGCGCACCAGCGCGGCCTTCTACCGATCGGGGGGTACCGGCACCCGCGTGTCCGGGCCCGCCTACTCGGAGATCACGTGGGCGTCGTCACCTACGCCCACGAGGACGTCCCGGTCATCCGGGCTTCACGAGACCATGAGGTAGACGAACAGCACCATGAGAGCCTGCTGCAGCCACTCGCCGGCGACCACCAGTGGCGCGCCGACGTGGCGACGCAGGGCGGCGTTGACGTCGGTCTCACCCGCGTCGACCAGCAGCCGGGCTTCCTTGATTGCTCCCCCTTCTGCGGGGATGAGGACCGTGATGCCCAAGAGGAAGGCCGCGAGCCAGGCCAAGATGGACCCGACGACCCATCCGGCGGTGAAGTCGACGCCGATCTGGTTGGTCAGATAGAGGCCCGTGACCAGCACGGCGATCGATCCGGGCAACACGAGCGCGACCGCAGCCGCGTGGTGCAGCCGCATCGCCGACAGCGTGGATGCCGGCGAGGACGTCCTCCGCGCCGCCGCGGTCAGGGCGAGTCCCGCAGGCCTCGCTCAGCGCTCGCGGCCGGTGCGCAGGATGCTGGAACGCCTGTCGGCCCCTGAGCGTGCGGCACTCTGTCGGGGGCTTTCCATCCCCCAAGAGGAACTGGGCATCGGGCAGGCGTGAGCCCGGAGGCGGGTGGGCAGGCGCACGTGACGCGTTCACGGTGGCGCTGACCGGTCAGGCGCCGGGGCACCCGAGGAGGCGATTCTGGGAGATGCGGCGTTGGCGGGGTCGCGCAGCAATCGCACGGCGAACTCGCGTGCACCGGCTTCCAACACGTGCTGCCGCCGTGCCTCGGCGGTGAGCCGCCGGGCAGGCCCGGTTTCCGAGTCCGGGCTCACCCAGATTCTCGCTGCCGGTCGGCGTCCAGTGCTGCGGCGGCCAGGCAGGCGAACGCGGTCAGGTCGAGCAGCACTCGGGCGATGTGGAGCCGTTCCCAGCGCCGACGGATCATCGCCCACCCCTGCGCGTCCCCGTCCCCGGGGTAGCTCATGGTGCGCCTGTTGAGGGGAATGTTGCCGACCCCGGTGATCGCCAGCATGGTCGCGGTCGCGCCGGCCGCCGCCAGAGTCGCCCGAAAGCCGGGCTTGCCGGCGCGGTCGACCGCGGCGGCGCCGACGGCGAGCATTGTGGCGCTGGTGTAGAGGGGCATGACCTTCATCAGGTGCCCGGTCAGGGCCTGCTCGGACTCGATCTCCGTGCGCAACGGCAACGCCCGCAGCGCCGGATGCAGCCCGATCAGTGTCCCAAGCTCGTTGCCGGCCAACAGCCCGCTCAACGACAGCGCCGCCAACTGGATCCTCTTGCCCATGTCTCCCGCCCTTCCTGATGTCCTGCCGCCTGGCACCACGCGGGTCATCCGGTCGGTCGTTCTGCGCGAACCCCGGCGGCCCTAACGGCGGCCAGCTATAGCTGGTTGATCAGACCAGTCACAAGAGCTGGCGTGATGACGTCAGCGAACGACCCGGGGCCTTCTCTGTCAACACGATGTGCTCGACGCCCCTGCCGGTGTCCATGAACTCCTGCCCTTCGGGACCGCGAGCACGACCCAGCCGCTGCCCTCGGATTCACGCCGATCAGCAGTCGTGGGCGGTGTGATCCCGCGAGCCGTCGCGCCGCGGCCGTTAGGCGGCGTGTTCTTCCGGCGGGACGACGGTCCCGTCGCTCACCTGCCATACGCCAAGCTGGGGCGCCGCGCGCTTCACGTCCGGCGTCAACCACGTCCCGGCGACCACCGGCATGGCGACCCGGCCGGCCTTGGTCAGCAGCGCGGCGCGCTCCTCCGCCCGCTGCACGTCGCCGAGGCCGACGCCCCACGAGACCTCGAGAACGAGATACACCTCGTCGCCCTCACGGCGCCCGCGGACGATGCCGTCGGCGAGCCGAATTTGCTGCGCCTCCTCATCCGTCAGCCGTCGGGCCTCCGTCGCCGGCGCAAGGAGCTCCTCGACCTCGTCGGTGGTGAGCGTGTGCAGCCGCTTGGCGATGCGGCCGAGGTAGGCCGGCGCCCGCTCTCGGTACCGCCGTTCGAGCGCGTCGCCCTTGAGCCACTCCACGTGACCCGCCATCTCCGCCACCTGTTCGACCAGCGACTGAAGACGCGCTTCGGTCCGGGCTTGGGCTTCGGTGAGGGCGTCGACACGCTCGGCGAGGGTTGCGACGTTTTCGGTGAGGGCGTCGAGGCGATCGGCGATGGTTGCCACGTTTTCGGTGAGGGCGTCGAGGCGTTCGGTGAGAGTTGCCATCTGCTCGGCCAGGGCATCGACGCGTTCGGTGAGGGTGTCGAGGCGTTCGGTGAGGGTGTCGAGGCGGTCGGTGAGGGTGGCGAGGTGCTCTTCGGTGCGGGTCTGGGCCTCGTGGGTGCGGGTCTGGGCCTCGGCCAGCGACGTGACGGCCCGGGCGATTCTCGTCACCTCGTGTGGCAGGGTGTGCAGATCGTCGGTCAGCAGCACGCGCCGCAACTCGTCCCGCCAATCGGGACGGTCGCGGAGCGCCGCGAGGAGATCCTCGAAACCGTCGAGTGTCATCAGCGCCATCGTAGGACCCGACCGGGCGCACCGTCGATGCAAGGCGCAAGGCCTGTGGATTCGCCCCGCGTTCACCCCCCGTTGACGAGGGTCGTCGGCGTAGAGGACGGCCACCCATTGTCTTCGCTCACCCGGCAGGGCACAGAACGGGCTGGCACACCGGTCGAGGGCCCGTAACAGTCAGCCATGCGAGAGCGCACCTCGACGCGGACCATTCGCGCCACCAACTCGCAAGACTCACTCATGCTGTGCGAGTGAGGCCCGGATGCAGGACTGGCACGTCCAGTCCCGCCCTCAGCAGCTCGCCGCATCCAGGCCCCGTCGCCTGCGACGAACAGGAGCCGGTCGATGGCCTGCACCCCGGCGCAGCGACCGGAGGTCGCAGGCCGCTCGGCAGGGCCGCGCGAGGTCAGCCGCCGCGGCGAGGACGACGAAGGGGCTGCCCACCCAGACGGCCCCTACCCGGACGGCGCGCGGGCGGGGGACCCCCGCGCTCCCGCCGGCGACGTTCCAGCTCCTCCAGCGGGATCAGCGGGTAGCCGTTGGGCTTGGAGACGGTTGCAATGCGCCGCGACAACACCAGCTCGACGACCTCGCCGAGGTCCATCTCCAGCAGCCGGGCCGCGGTGCGCATCGGGACAGCCGGGACAGTCTTCACTCGCCTCATCCTATGCCTCCGGACGTTCGAGCTCGTCGAGCAGGGGCCACAGCCAGCGGACGATCCGGCCGATGATCTCCTCGAGGCCGGCAACGAGGTTTCGCAGCCGGTTTCGGCGTTCCAGGTCTCCCGCCATCTGCTCCAGCCGCTGCACGACCCAGCGGATCTTTCCCAGCGGGACGATCACGTCGTCGGGCAGCCGATGCAGCGGCTCTTGCGGCATACCCGGACGGTACGGGGGACCGGTGCTCGGATCGACCGACGATCGGGGGCACTGTGGGAAACCGGCGACCGAGCGCGGCGCGGCGGTTGGGGGCCGGCGCGGGGGGTCGCGGTCTAGACTCGCGGCACCCATGGCCACCACCTACCACGTCGCCGTCGGGTCCTTCGAGGGCCCGTTCGACCTGCTGCTGCACCTGATCGCGCGGCACAAGGTCGACATCTACGAGATTCCGCTCGCGCGCATCACCGACGACTACCTCGCGGTCATGCGGCAGGTGCAGGATCTCGACCTCGACGTGGCGACGGAGTTCCTGGTGGTCGCCGCGACCCTGATCGAGCTCAAGGCGGCGCGGCTGCTGCCGGCCGAGGACGACCCGGAGCTCGAGGAGATCG
Source organism: Euzebyaceae bacterium (assembly GCA_013696915.1). Classification (GTDB taxonomy): domain Bacteria; phylum Actinomycetota; class Nitriliruptoria; order Euzebyales; family Egibacteraceae; genus JACCXR01. The sequence continues at coordinate 3,885 of JACCXR010000141.1, read as the reverse complement.
CCCTGGAGGCGCGCGACCTGCTGTACGCCCGCCTGCTGGACTACCGCACCTTCAAGGAGGCCGCCGCGTTCGTCGGCGCCCGCCTCGAGACGAACGCCGGGTACCTGCCGCGGGCCGTGCGCCTCGAGGAGCGCTACGTCGGCCTGCTGCCCGACGTCGACCTGCCCGTGGACGCGGCCGGGCTGGCCGAGCTCGCCGCCAGGGCCCTCGCCGAGCGTCCCCACCCGACCGTCGACCTGTCGCATGTGCAGCCGGTCCGCATGACGGTCCGCGAGGCGGCCGCGATGATCGCCGACGAGCTCGAGCGCGCCGGCGGGCGTGCGTCCTTTCGCGACCTCGTCGCCGGCTGCCGTCACCGCGTCGAGGTGATCGTGCACTTCCTGGCGCTGCTCGAGCTCTACAAGTTCGACCTGGTCGACCTCGCCCAACCGGAGAACTTCGGCGAGCTGACCGTGGAGCGCCTCGGCGACGGCGGTCTGCCGCTGGTGCTCGACGACGGTTACGCGCAGGCGGTTCACCGGTGAGCGAGCGACCGCTCGGCGACGACATGCGCAAGGCGATCGAGGCGATCCTGCTCGTCGTCGAGGACCCGGTCGATCCGAACACCATCGCCCAGGTCCTCGAGGTTCCGACCGACGACGTCGTCGCGACGCTGCGGGCGCTCCGCGCCGAGTACGTCGATCAGGGGCGCGGCTTCGTGCTGCGGTCGGTGGCGGGCGGGTGGCGGCTCTACACGGATCCCGGGGCGGCACCGTACGTGGAGCGCTTCGTCCTAGCCGGCAGGAGCGGGCGCCTGTCGCAGGCGGCGCTCGAGACGCTCGCGATCGTCGCCTACAAGCAACCGGTGACACGGACGCAGATCTCCGACATCCGTGGGGTCGACGCCGACGGGGCGGTGCGCTCGCTCGTGAGCCGCGACCTGATCACCGAGGTCGGGCGCGAGTCGTCGCCGGGGCAGCCGCTGCTCTACGGGACCACCTCGTCGTTCCTCGAGCGGCTCGGACTCGACGGTGCCCATCAGCTGCCGCCCCTGCCGAGTCTTTCCCCTCCAGGGCCGCTGCCGGTCGAGCCGGCACCCGGCCGCTACAAGGCCGCCCGCAGTGAGCTCGATGCGCTCGCGGTCACCACGCCGGACGACGGACCCGACGCCCCGGAGGACGGCCGGCCGTGACGTCGGATGACGCCAGGCCCGATGGCCGGGCCGAACGGGTGCAGAAGGTCCTCGCGGCCGCCGGGATCGGCAGCCGCCGCGCCTGCGAGGAGCTGATCGCCGCCGGCCGCGTCGCGGTCGACGGTCAGGTCGTCGCGCTCGGCGCGAAGGCGGACCCGCGGAGCCAGGTCGTGACACTCGACGGGGAGCGCATCCACACGAACCCGTCGCTGGTGTACCTGCTGCTCAACAAGCCGCCCGGCGTGGTCACCACGGTCGCCGACCCGCAGGGCAGGCCCACCGTCATGGACCTCGTGCCGGCGAACCCGCGCGTGTACCCCGTCGGCCGTCTCGACCGCGACACCGAGGGGCTGCTGATCCTCACCAACGACGGTGAGCTCGCCAACCGGCTGGCGCATCCGTCCTACGAGGTCGAGAAGACCTACGTCGCCCAGATCCGCGGCACGGCGAAGCGGCGGGCGGTCCGGCAGCTGCTCGACGGCGTCGAGCTTGAGGACGGCGTGGCCCGCGCCCGCTCCGTGCGCGAACTCGGCAAGTCGGCGGACCGCACCCTGCTCGAGCTCGTGATCGCCGAGGGCCGCAAGCGCGAGGTCCGGCGCATGCTCGCCGCGGTCGGCATCCCCCTCGAGCGGTTGGCCAGGGTCAAGCTCGGTCCCCTGCCGCTCGGCGACATCGCGCCGGGCAAGTTCCGGCCCCTGGGCGGCGACGAGGTGCGTCGTCTCTACGCCGCGGTCGGGCTCGGCGCGACGGGCGGGACCACGCCGGGACCCCCGGTCATCATCGAGCTGCCCGAGCCGGTCGGACCGCGCGACGCGGGCGGGCGGTGAGCGACGGTCGCCACGTGGCCGCTCTGAGGGGGGCCACGACCCTGGACGGTGACACGCGTGAGGAGGTGCTCGCCCGCACCGCCGAGATGCTCGGCGCGCTGATGGACCGCAACGGCGTCGCGGCGCCGGACATGGTGAGCCTGATGTTCACCGCCACCGGCGACATCACCAGCGAGTTCCCGGCGGCCGCCGTCCGCGTCGCCGGCATCGCCGACGTTCCGATGCTCTGCGCTCGCGAGCTGGAGGTGCAGGGCGGCAGCGGCATCCCGCTGTGCATCCGCGTCATGGCGCACGTGTACACCGACCGGCCGCGCTCGGCGCTGCGCCACGCCTACCTGCGCGGCGCCCGGCAGCTGCGCAGCGACCTCCCGGAGTAATGGCCGCAGGGCGCAGCGCCGGGCAGGGGGGTGCAGCCGGCGGCGGCCTGCGGGTCGCGGTCATCGGGACCGGGCTCGTGGGGGCGTCCCTCGGCATGGCGCTCGGCCGGCTGGACACCGTGGAGGAGGTCGTCGGGTACGACCGCGATCCCCGCCAGCTGGCGCTGGCCGTCCGGCGTGGGGCAGCGTCGCGGTCGGCCGCCTCCCCCGCGGATGCGGTGACCGGAGCCGACGTCGTGGTGCTCGCGGTGCCGGTCTCCGCCATCCCCGCGGTCGCCGCGGAGGTCGCTGCCGGCCTGCGGGCCGGCGCGATCCTCACCGACGTCGGCAGCGTCAAGGGGAGGGTCGTCGGCGCCATGGAGGCGGCCGTCCGGCCCGGCGTCCACGTCGTCGGGGGCCATCCGATGGCCGGGTCGCACGAGAACGGGGCGGCGCACGCGACCGCCGACCTGTTCGTCGGCGCCACCTACCTGCTGACGCCCACGCCCCGCACCGACCCGGGCGCGTACCGGCGGCTCCACGGGCTCGTCGGCGCCGTCGGCGCGCGCGTGCTGGCCGTAAGCCCCGACCGGCACGACGCGCTCGTCGCGGTCGTCAGCCACCTGCCCCAGCTCGCGGCGACGACGCTGATGAACCTCGCCGCCGAGCGGGCCCAGGACGAGCATGCGGGCCTGCTGCTGCTGGCGGCCGGCGGCTTCCGGGACGCGACCCGGGTCGCGGCGAGCAACCCGGACCTGTGGCTCGACATCTGCGCGGAGAACCGGGAGGCGATCGTCGCGGTGCTCGACGACTACCGCGAGCGGATCGGTGCGCTCCGATCGGTCCTCGACGTCGGCGACCAGGGGAGCCTGCGACGGTCGCTGGCCGACGCGCGGGCCGCCCGGCGCGCCCTGCCCGGCAAGCAGACCGTCACCGGTGCCCTGGTCGACCTGCTCCTGCCCATCCCCGACCGCCCGGGCGTGCTCGCCGAGGTGACGACCACGGTCGGCGGCATCGGTGTGAACATCGAGGACATCGGGGTCGAGCACGCCCCGGAGGGCGGTCGCGGCACCCTGCGACTCGCGATCATCGGCCCCAGGAACGCCGACCGCGCGCGGGCTGCGCTCGAGACGTTGGGCTACGAGGTGCTGGAGCGCCTGCCGTGACCGTCCCCGATACCGCGGTCGAGGTGCTGCCCGGCGGCCCGCTGCGCGCCCGGTTCGCCGCCCCGGCCAGCAAGAGCGTCACGAACCGCCTGCTCGCGGTCGCCGCGCTGGCCGAGGGGACCAGCCGGCTGCGGCACCCGCTCGTCAGCGACGACACGGCGGCCATGCGGCGGGTCGTCCAGGGACTCGGCGCGCAGGTGACGGCCGACGCCGACGCATGGACGGTCCGGGGGACCGGCGGCCGGCTGCGGGGCGGCGGCGTGCTCGAGGCGGGGCTGAGCGGCACCGCGATGCGGTTCGGCGTCGCCCTTGCCGCGCTGGCGCCGTCGCCGGTGACGGTCACGGGCGCGCCGCCGCTGCTGCGC
>JACCXR010000126.1 GCA_013696915.1 Euzebyaceae bacterium | reverse complement strand
CCGCCGCCGAAGCTCTGCGTCGCCGCGGTCCAGCGGACCTCCGCGGGCCCGATCCCGCAGACCTCGGGCGCCCAGAACTCGGTGCGCAGGACCTCGCCGCGCTCCACCCGCAAGGTGCCGCTCCAGTGCGTGGCAGCCGCGTTGCGGCCCCACTCCACCCGGACCGGCACGCTGATCCAGCCCTGTGGGAGGTCCAGCTCGGGAGCCACGACGACGACGACGATCGCCGTCGCGGAGGATGTCGATGCACGCCAGGTCACGGTAGCCGCGCGCGTGCACCGCGACGTCCACCGGGTCACCGTCGCGCCGCTCACCGCCCAGGAAGGTGTCGCCGACGCGGACGTCGAGGACCATGTCGCGCGTCGTCGCCCCGATCGTGCGCCGGCTTCGCAGCGCGTCGAAGACGGCGTTGCGGTCGAGGCTCGGCGCGTACGCGCCGACGTAGCTGGCGCCGTTGCCGTGGTCCGACGAGGCGATGGCGGTAGCAGCCGTCCTCTTTGTGGTTGCCCCGGCAGGCCGAGTGCCACCGCCCGCCGACCGTCGGCCTGCCACCCAGGGTCGCTCCACCGGAGGCCCGCGGTCACCGCCACCTCTTCGACCCCGCCGTCGCCGGCCTCGAAGGGGTGCAAGGGACCCCAGCCGCCGTCGCCGAGGACCTGGGCGGCGACCTCCCAGCAGGAGGTGAGCAGCGGCAGGCGGCGCAGGACCCGGTAAGCGACGAGGAGTCCTCCGTCGACGGTGGCGGCCAGGCGGGGGAGGCCGGACGAGGTGATCTCCGGGCTCGGATCCCAGACGTTGTCGGCGTCGTCGCTGATCAACTCCACATCGGACCACCGAGCGTCGGACCAGCGCCGGGAGAAGGTGCCGAAGCGCCCGCCTCCGCGGCCCTGCCAGCAGGCCTCCATCCCGCCGTCGGCCGTGGCGACCGCCTCCTGGTTGAACGACGGGTGCGGTGTGGTGCTCACGAGCTCTGCGTCGTCCAGCGCTCGGACTCCCAGCGCCGCGCCCACACGCCGACGTGTCCGGCGGTGTTGCGGGCGGACAGGAGCCACGGCCGCCCGTGACGGTCGAACAGCGCGGTGGGCTGGAAGCAGTCCCCGCGGTCACCGGAGACGGTTTCCGCCGGCCGGATCTCGCCGCCCGCGCGGTCGCGCAAGGCGACCCCGACCTGCTCGCCGGCGCCGTCCTCCCGGTCGATCCAGGCGAGCAGGGTCGTCCCGTCCGGCCCGACGGACGCCGAGGGCCGTGCCGCCCAACCGCCGGCGGCGACGGGCCGGCCGGGGACCCGACGGTGCCCGCCGAGCACGGGCGCGGCGTCGAGGAGGCGGCGGGCCTCCTCCAGCAGTGGGGGCACGCGGGGGCCGCCCTCGTCGACCCACATGTACCGCAGAGGATCGGGGTCCGGGGCCGCCGTGACCTGGGTGCGGTCGCGGCCGGCGTCCGCCGCGGCGGCGAGATCCCGGTTGAATGCGCGCACGAGGCGGAGATGCTCGCGTTGCTCGTGGGTGCAGTCCCCGAAGGAATGATCGTGCTCGGCGCACCGCATATCCTCGCGCCCCCTCTGTCGCATCGACGCCGGCCGGCGTCGGCTGCGACAGTCTCGCCGATCGCGGCAGGGGGACATGGCCGTTGGGACAGAAGGGCAAGCCGATGGCACGCTGCGCATCGCCAACTCGGTGCACTCCGTCGACGCCCTGGTGTTCGACAAGGACGGAACGCTGTTGCCTTTCCGGCGCTGTGGGGCGGCTGGGCCAACCTCCTGCTCCGCGACGTGGCCACGCGCGTCCACCGAGCCGGGTGACCCCGAGAGCCTGGGGGCCTGGATCGGCTGGGACGCCGAGCGCCACCGGCACGATCCCGCCGCGGCCGCCGGCCGCCGGCTCGATGGCTGAGGTTCTCGCCGCCGTCGCGACAGGCTTGTATCGCTCGGGAGTGCCCTGGCATCCGGCCAAGGAGGCCGTGGCCGCGGCGCGCCGGTCGGTCGACGCGGCGGTCGACTGGTCCACCGCCCTCCGGCCCGTTGCCGGTGTCGTCGCCCTGCTCACCGACGCGCTGCCCGCGGGCGTCGGAGTCGGCGCGGTCACCGCCGACGACACCGCAGCGCCCCCGATGCACCTGAGGTCCCGGGCCTGGTCCGGTTCCGCGTGCGTGACGTCGTCGCCTTCCAGGTGGATGCGCCCCGAGGTCGGCTCGATGAGGCGGTTGACCATCTCCAGCGTCGTGGTCTTCCCGCAGCCGGAGGGGCCCACGAAGATCACGATCTCGCCTTCGGGGATGTCCAGCGTCAGCTCGGGCACCGCCGGGACCGCAGGGTCCTGCACGCCGCGCGCGAGGAGTTCGACCCGAACTCCGGTCCCCGCCACCTCGAGGGCTGCTACGTCGACCGTGACAACTTCCTGAGCCGGCTGCGGGTCCTGGAGCGCCGCGGAGCCGATTTCCGGCGCCACTGACCGGCCGACCGCGGTGCTCAGGGGCCGGGGGAGGGGGCCGGCTGGGCCCCGCCCCTCAGCCGTCCTTCGCGGTGGTCATCAGCCAGGCGGCCCCAACCGCCAGTGCCGCGGTCGCGGGCACGATTCCCAGCGCAGCGAACCCGAGGTGCTGCACGACCGGCCCGCTGACGACCGGGCCGACGAGGTAGCCGGCGATGCCGAACTGGGACCAGACGACCATCGCGGTGACGATGCGCTCGGTGTCCACCGCGTCCAGCAGGACGCCGATCGACCCGGTGTTGGCGATGCCCACGCCGGCGCCGGCGACGGCCAGTCCGGGGATCCACAGCGCCACCGCGGTCGCGGCGCCCGTCAGCGCCAGGCCGACGCAGGCCAGCACGGTCCCCGCCGCCAGCATCGCCAGCGGGGGATACCGGCCCGCGGCCGCCGCGGCGGCGGCGACGACGGCCGACATGGCGGCGTAGAGCAGTCCGATCTGCCCCTGGCTGAGGGCGGTGCTCAGGTGCAGGGGCAGCACGCCCTCGATCACGCCCAGCACGAGGACGGCGAACAGGATCCCCGCGGCCGCGAGCCGGAAGGCGGGCAGCCGCAGGGCGGCCCGGTCCGGGTGGAAGCGCTGGCGCCGGCTCCGGGGGACGAGAGCGGTCACGGCGGCGGCCCCTGCGACGACGAGCACGAGATACGCCGCGAAGGGCGACCGGACGCCGCCGAGGCCGCCCAGCGCGGGCCCGATCAGGCCACCGACCGAGTAGCCCGCGAACACGCGGCTCATGCAGTGGTAGGCCTGCCGCGGCCACCGTTCCAGCGTCGAGAACACGATGCTCAGCCACAGGCAGCCCGAGCCCGTCCCGCCGACGAAGCGGGCGGCGGCGTAGACGGGCAGGCCGTCGCCGAGGACGAAGCCGAGCGCTCCCAGGCCCATCAGGGCGAGCGCGGCGAGCGCCAGCGCGGCGAGTCGCTGGCGTCGGACCGCGCCCCCCGCCGCCACGAACCCCAGGATCATCCCGGCCGGGAAGAGCGCGACGAGCGCGCCGATCACCGTCGGGCCCGCCCCGGTGGCCGCGGCGATCTCCGGGAGGACGGGCGCGATGACGCTGTAGCCGGCGGCATCCACCGCGCTGAGCGTCAGCAGGGCGGCGTAGGCGCCCCGCGACCTGTCCCCCTGCCCCGCGCCGGCCCCCGTCGGGCCGTCGCGGCGCTGAGCCCGGCGCGCGTCGCTCAGGGCATCCAGCCCTGCCACAGCTCCGCGTGGTCCTCAAGGTACTGCGCCGCCGCGTCCTCGACGTCCATGCCCTCGTCGTCGACCATCGCCGCCATCTCGTTCTGCTGGTCGTTGGTGAGCTGGAAGTTCTCGAAGAAGGCCAGCACCTGCGGCGACTTGTCCTCCAGCGTGGCCGCGACGGCCTTGAACAAGACGTCCTCGGGATAGCCGCAGTCCCGTTCGGATTCCGGCTTCTCGCCGCACTCCTCGGTGTAGGGGGGCAGCTCGACCTGGGTCAGGTCGTACTTCGTGTGCGCCCAGTGGGGCGTGTAGAAGTACATCAGCAGGGGTTCGGAGTTCGCATAGGCCGTGTCAAGGGTGGTGAGCAGCGCGGCTTCCGATCCGGACTGCACGACCTGGAAGTCCAACCCCAGGTTCGTGATGATCTGCTCGTCGAAGGACACGAAGCTGGGGTCGCCCGCCAGGAACTGCCCCCTGTCGCCGGTCTCCGCGGTCGCGAACAGCTCGGCGTTGGCGTTGAGGCCCTCCCAGGTGGCGACCTCGGCGTGCTCCTCGACGACGTAGGAGGGGGTCCACCAGCCGATGCGCCCGATGACGCCGAGCTCGCCGGCGTCGACGACCGTCCCCTCCTCCTCGATGAAGGTCGTGATGTTGTCGGCGTGCCCCGACGGCCAGACCTCCATGACCGCGTCGAGGTCTCCGGCGGCCAGGCCGGCCCATTGCGCGTTCTCATCGATGTCGACGAGCTCGACGTCGTGGCCCATCTGCTCGGAGAGCACCCACTTGGCCGCCGCGGCGTCCACCGCCGAGCCGGTCCACGGGTTCACCGCGATGGCCAGCTCCACGCTCTCGCCCCCCGCGGTCGCGCCGCCGCCGTCCGCTGCGTCCTCCGCCGGCCCGCCCCCTCCCCCTCCCCCGCAGGCCGCCAGGAACAGGGCCACCGCGGCACCGAGGCCACCGAGCACCGCCGGGTGTCTTCTTGTCATGGTCGTTCTCCTCCTCGAGTCGATCATTCCCGCGGACCGGTGCGGCCGTGCGAGCCCCCACCGAACGCCTGCGTGACACGGTCCAGCACGATCCCGAGCAGGACGATGGACACCCCCGCCTCCAACCCCCGCCCGATCTCGCCCTTCGTCAGGCCGAACACCACCGCGAGCCCCAACCCGCTGGCCCCGACGAGCCCGGCGATGATGACCCCCGCGAGCACCATCATGATCGTCTGGTTCACCCCGAGCAGGATCGTCGGGCGCGCCAGCGGCAGCTGGACGCCGAGCAGCAGCTGGCGGCTGGTCGTCCCCGCCGACGTCGCCGCCTCGATCGTCGTGGTGGGCAGCTGCCGGATCCCGAGGTTCGTCAGCCGGATGGCCGGCGGCAGCGCGTAGACGACCGATGCGATGATCCCGGCGATCCGGCCGAAGTTGAACAGCGCGATGACCGGGATGAGATAGACGAAGGCGGGCAGCGTCTGCGCGGCGTCGAGCACCGGGCGCACCGCGGCGGCGAACGGGTCGCTGCGGGCCGCGACGATGCCGATGGGCACGGCGATCGCGATGCTGACCAGCGACGCGACGGCCACCTGGCTGAAGGTGTCCAGCGACGCGTCCCACATCCCCAGCGCGCCGACGCCCAGGAACGCCGTGACGCTGAACGCCGCGACGCCCTGGCCGGCCTTCCACCACGCGAGGGTGAAGACGGCCGCCGTGATCGACCACCACGGCAGGGCGGTGAGGAACGACAGCAGCGGGTTGAGGACTCCGACGATGGCGGCGTCGCTCAGCGCCCGGGTGTGCTGCCCGATGGTGGCACGGACCCACGAGTCCACGGCGTTCGTGGGGCCGACGATGTCGACCGCACCGTCTCCCGGGAAGTCTCCGAGTTCCAGTGCGGTGCCCAGGGCGTAGAGCCCCGCGACCACCCCGACGGCGACGAGGACCCCCGACCAGCCGGTCAACCACCGCGGCCGGTCGGCCCGCCGGTGCCGGCGCTGCCCCGCGGCCGCGCTGATCCGGTCGAGCAGGACGGCGACGACGACGATGGCGATGCCGCCTTCCAGGGCGCGCCCGACGTTGATGCGCTGCAGCCCCTGCAGCACGGTGCGTCCCAGCCCGGTCCCGCCGACGAGCGACCCGAACACGACCAGTGACAGGCTCATCATGATCGTCTGGTTGACGCCGGCCATGATCGACGGCAGGGCCACGGGCAGTTGCACCTTCGCCAGGAGCTGGCGGGCGGTGGAACCCACCGAGGAGCCGACCTCCAGCTCCAGGCGCGGCACGGTTCGCACCCCGAGGCTGGTGAGCCGGACCGCGGGCGGGATCGCATAGATGATCGTCGCGACGAGCGCCGCGGTGTCGCCGATGGAGAAGAGGATGACGACGGGGATCAGGTAGACGTAGGCGGGCATCGTCTGCATCGTGTCGAGCACCGGCCGCAGCAACGCCTCGCGGCGGGGCCGCAGCCCGGCCCAGATGCCCAGGGGAACGCCGACGAGCAGCGACAGCGCCACGGCGACGATCATCAGGGCGAGCGTGAGCATGCTCTCGTCCCACAGGCCCAGCAGCCCGAGGCCGGCGAGCCCGACGACGCTGCCGACGGCGAGCCGCAGGTTCCGCACCCGCCACGCGAGCAGGAACGTGGCGATTCCGACGCCGAGCCAGCCGAGGCCCTCGAGGGCCCTCTCGGCCCCGTCGATGGCCGCACCGAGGGCCGTCGTGAGCGGATCGAAGAACCAGGTGAACAGGAGGGAGTCGGTGTTCGTGACCAGCCAGCGGGCCAGGCCGTCCACGCGCTCGGCCACCCCCAGGTACCAGGCCTGCGGGAAGTCGGCGGCGAAACCCGAGGCGGCGGCCGCCGACACGAGCACGCCCAGCGCGAGCAGGGCCCAGCGCTGCCCGGCCAGGCGGGACAGTCCCGCCGAGCGCACGGGGAGGCGGACCTCAGCGGTCGCCACCGACGCGCTTTCCGGCGACCACGGACATCACGGCCCAGCGGTCCACGACGCCGATGACCTCGCCGGCCCCGTCGACCACCGCGAGAGGCTGCTCGTTGCCCATCACCGGCTCGATCAGGTCGTGCACGACGGCGCCGGCCGCCACCGCCGGCCGGGCCGCGAGTCCGGCGCCGGCCGATCCGGGGTCGACCGGCGTCATGATGCAGCCGGCCGTCAGCACCCGCGAGCGGACGACGTCGCGGGTGAAGTCGGCGACGTAGTCGTTGGCCGGTGACCCGACGAGCTGCTCGGGCGTGCCGATCTGCACGACGTCGCCGTCGTGCATCACTGCGATGCGGTCGCCGAGCTTGAGCGCCTCGGACAGGTCGTGGGTGATGAAGACCATGGTCTTGCGCAGCGACGCCTGCAGCCGCATCACCTCGTCCTGCATGTCCCGGCGGATGAGGGGGTCCAGAGCGCTGAAGGGCTCGTCGAACAGCAGGACCTGCGGGTCGTTGGCCAGCGCGCGGGCCAGGCCGACCCGCTGCTGCATGCCGCCGGAGAGCTCGTCGGGGTAGCACGAGCCGAGCCCCTGCAGGCCGACGACGTCGAGGATCTCGTTGGCCCGCGCGTGGCGGCTGGCCCGGTCGTGGCCCTGCACCTCCAGCCCGAAGGCGACGTTGTCGATCACCCGCCGGTTCGGCAGGAGGCCGAAGTGCTGGAACACCATGCTCACGTGGTGGCGGCGCAGCTCGCGCAGCTCCGCCGGCGAGGCTGCGAGAACGTCGCGACCGGCCATCATGACCGTGCCGGCGGTCGGCTCGATGAGCCGGGACAGGCAGCGGATCAGGGTCGACTTGCCGCTGCCCGACAGGCCCATGACGACGAAGATCTCGGCCGGGGCGACGTCGAAGGAGACGTCGCGGACGGCGGCGACGCAGCCGGTCTTCTCCCGCATCTCGGACCGGGGAAGCCGGGCGTCGGAGGACTCCAGCAGCTTGCGGGGATCGGGGCCGAAGATCTTCCACAGGTTGCGGCACGACACGGGGGCGCCGCCGCCTGGTGAGGAGGCAGAGGCGGAACGGCGCGATCCGGGGTCCCGCCCGCCCTGCACCGTCTGGGCCGTGAATCGCCGAGGCTCGTCCGAGGCGATTCTCATGACCTCGGTGCTGGCGGTCGCGCAGCGACCGCCATGAGGATGCTGTGATGTGGTCGTCATCGGCGCGCTCCCCGGGCGGAGTCGGGCTATCCCTTGAACCAGCGGGACGGCTCGGGCGCGGTGTTGACGTAGACGTGCTTGGTCTCGGTGTACTCCTCGAGACCCTGCAGGCCCAGCTCTCGCCCGAACCCGGACTGCTTGAATCCGCCCCATTCGGCGGCGGGGAAGTAGGGATGGAAGTCGTTGATCCACACGGTCCCCAGCCGAAGGCGGCTCGCGACCCGCTCGGCTCGCCCGGCGTCCGCCGTCCACACGGCGCCGGCCAACCCGTAGATCGTCGCGTTGGCCCGCTCGACGACCTCGTCCTCGGAGGAGAACCGCTCCACGGTGAGCACGGGACCGAAGATCTCCTCGCGCACCACCCGCATGTCGCTCGTGCAGCCGGTGAGCACCGTGGGGCGGTAGAAGAAGCCGGCCTGCAGCCCGGGGGCGTCGGGCCGGCAGCCGCCGACCGCGACGACGGCACCCTCCTCCTGCCCGATCTCGACGTAGCGCTCGACCTTGGCCCGCTGCTCCGCCGAGATCATCGGGCCGCTCTCGGTGCCCTCGTCCAGGCCGTTCCCGAGGCGGATTGCCGCGGCCCGCCGGCACACCTCCGCGACGAGGTCGTCGTGCAGCTCGTCCTGCACGAGCAGGCGGGACCCTGCCGAGCACACCTGGCCGGCGTGCAGGAAGACGGCGAGCAGCGCGTAGTCCGCCGCCGTGTCGAGATCGGCGTCGGCGAACACGATGTTCGGGTTCTTGCCGCCGAGCTCCAGCGCCACGTTCTTCACCGTGGCGCTGGCGCGCTCCATGATCCGCCTGCCGGTCTCCACGCCGCCGGTGAAGGAGACCATGTCGACGTCCGGGCTGACGACGAGCTCGTTGCCGACGGTTGCACCGGCTCCCAGCACGAGGTTCGCGACGCCGGGTGGGAATCCGGCCTCGTCGATCAGCTCGAACAGACGGATCGTCGACATCGGGGTCAGCTCGCTGGGCTTGACGACGATGGTGTTGCCGGCGGCGAGCGCCGGGGCGATCTTCCACGACGCCTGCAGCAGCGGGTAGTTCCACGGCGAGATCTGCGCGCACACGCCCACCGGCTCACGGACGACGACGCTGCGGGCGGTGGGGGAGGGCGGGGTGACCGCCCGCCGACGGTCCTCCCCGGCCATCTCGCCGTAGTAGCGCAGGACTGCGACGACGTCGTCGACGTCGATGGTGCTCTCGGTCAGCGTCTTGCCGGTGTCGAGCGTCTCCAGGCGGGCGACTGCGGACCTGTCCCGTTCGAGCAGCCCGGCGAGGTGCAGCAGCCGCCGCCCCCGGTCGCGCGCGTCCGTCCAGTGCCGCTCCCGACCGTCGAACGCCGCGCGCGCCGCGCGGACAGCCTCGCGGGCGTCGGTGACCCCGGCCTCGGCGACCTCGGCTACGACCGACCGGTCGAACGGGTTGATCGCGTCGCGGGTCGCGCCCGACCGTGCCTGTACCCACCGCCCGTCGATATACAGGTCGCGCACGCGCTTCTCACCCTCTCCGCCGCGGCCGCCGCGGCCCGCCTCCGCGCCGTAGTGTGCACCGGATCCCCGCGGGCCGACGGGCGATCCCGGCGGACGCCGGCCCGGTCCCCACCGGCCGCCCCGGCTGCGGTCATCGTTGGCGGGCGCCGGCCGCGGCGACGCCGGCGAAGCCCAGCCGGCGCGACACCTCGTCGGCGGTCGCACGCGTCCGCAGGCCGACCGCCTCGATGTCCTCGACCCGCAGCCGGTAGGAGGGGCCGGAGGCGCAGATGGTGGCGAGGACCGAGCCGTCGCTGGCACGGACCGGGGCCGCCACGGCATGCAGGCCGAGTTCGAGCTCCTGCAGGGTGTAGCCGTAGCCGCGCTCGCGGATGGCGTCCAGTTGGGGCCGGAGGATCTCGGGATCGGTGATCGTGTGCCCGGTCACGGCCGCCAGGGGGGCCGCGAGGAACTCCTCGCGGATCGGCTCGGGCATGTGCGCGAGGAACACCTTGCCGTTGGACGTGCAGTGCAGCGGCGTGCGGCGGCCGAGCCAGCTGACGCTCACGATCGCCGACGACAGGTTGACCTGGTCGATGTTGACCACCTCGGAGCCCTCCAGCACGGCCAGGTTCACGGTCTCGCCGACGTCCGCGCTCAGCCGCTCGCAGGCCGGCCGGGCGTAGCGCATCAGGTCCGGCGCCGACCGGACCGCGCCGGCCAGCCGCACGATCGTGAACCCCAGGCGGTACTTCTGCGTGTCGAGGTGCTGCTCGACGAGGCCGCGGCGCTCCAGCGTCGCCAGGAGGCGGAACACCGTGGACTTGTGGGTCCCGAGCTCGGCCGCGAGGTCGGTGACGCCGGACCACCCGTCGCGCGCCAGGATCTCGAGGAGGACCAGGGCGCGGTCGACCGACTGGACGACCGTGCCCCGCTCCTCGCCGTCGTTGTTCAACCGCTACGCGCCGAGCAGGTCGTTGGACTCCAGGAAGTCCTGCGCGACCGCCTCAGGCCGCTCGCCGTCGGCGGACACGCGCTTGTTCAGCTCGGTCATGGCGTCCTGGGTCAGCGCCTCGGAGATCGGGGCGAACAGCTCCTCCAGCGCCGCGCCGTACTGCCCGTAGACCTCGTCGGTGAAGATCGGCGACGGGTTGTACAGCGGGAAGAAGCCCTTGTCGTCCTCGAGAACGGTGAGTTCCAGCGCCGCGATGCGGCCGTCGGTGGTGAACACCTCGCCGAAATTGCAGGGGTCCCGGTCGGCCGTGGCGGTGTAGACCACCCCCGTGTCGAGCACGGTGACGTTCTCCGGGGGGAACTCGTAGCCGTAAAGCTGCTCCATCCCCGGCAGCCCGTCGTTGCGCGCGGGGAACTCGCTCTCGACGCAGAGCGTGGCGAGGTCCGGGCTCTCCTCGGTCAGCGGCCCGAGGTCGGACAGGGTCTCGGGGTTGCCGAGGTCGTCCGCCGCCGCGGTGAGGTAGGCCAGGCCGTAGGTGTTGTTGAACTCGGCCGGGGCGAGCCAGTGCAGCTGGTGCTCCTCGAGCTCGGCGTCGCGCACGACCTCGTACTGCTCGATCCGGTCGGGGATGGGGTCCTCCTGCTCCATGAAGCTGATCCAGGCGGTGCCGTTGTACTCCCAGTACGTGTCGATCTCCCCGCTGAGCAGCGCGGCGCGCGCCGCGTCGGTGCCGCCGAGGTTGATCTGGTCGATCACGGTGGCGCCGGCATCCTCCAGCGCGACCTTGGAGATGTAGCCGAGGATCAGCTGCTCGTCGAAGTCCTTCGACCCGACGGTGATCTCGGCGCCGTCGAGCGACTCGGTGCCCGCCTCGGCGGCGCCACCCCCGTCGGCGGTCCCGGTGCCGGCCGTGCCGGTCGCCGTGGCGTCGCCGGTCGCCGGGGCGGCCGCCTCACCGTCCCCCTCGGACTCCAGCGGTTCCCCGCCACACGCCGCGGCCAGCAGCGTGAGCAGTGCGAGCAGGGCCAGGATGGTCTTCGTGCGGTAGCGCATGGTCACAGTCCCTTCGGTGTGAGGAATTCCTCGGCGAGTCCCGCCAGATAGTCGACGAGCAGGGCGAGCGCGGCGGTCAGGACGGCTCCGGTCATGAGGATCGTGGTGCGCCGGAGCTGGAAGCCTTGGAAGATGAGCTCCCCGAGGCCCCCGCCTCCGTAGAGGAAGACGAGCGCGGCCGTCCCGATGTTGATGATCAGCGCCGTGCGGACCCCTGCCAGGATCACTGGCACCGCCAGGGGCATCTCGATCCTGGTCAGCACGCCCGTGTTCGACAGCCCCATCCCGCGGCCGGCGAGCAGCAGGCTGGGATCGACCTGCTGGAGCCCGACCATGGTGTTGCGCAGGATCGGCAGGGCGGAATAGGCCGTGAGGGCGAGCACCACGGGAACGATCCCGGTGCTCGGCAGCCATTCGACCGTACGCGCGAACAGGAAGATCAGCGTGAGCAGCCCCAGGGAGGGGATCGCCTGGCCGAAGTTCCCCAGGCCGATGATCAGCGGGGCGAAACGGCGCAGGGACGGCCGGGTGGCCAGGATGCCCATGGGGACCGCGATCAAGATGACCAGGATCGTCGACAGGGTGCTCGCGCGGACGTGCTGGACGAGCTTTGCGGTGATGAATGGCGCGTTCAGCTGGCGCTGCTCGACCTGGCCCAGCTGCTGGCCGGTCACCCACAGGTACAGGCCGAGGAGCAGCAGGGTGAGGAACAGCGGCATCGCCGCGTACCGGAACGCCCGGCGCAGCGGGCTGAACCCCTCGGTGGTGCGCGGCAGCGGGGTCGTGCCGGCGGTGTCCGCCAGCTCCTGCGGCCGGCCGACGGGGCCGGACGTGTCGACGGCCACCTACACCCTCACCTCGCCGCTGTCGATCAGCTTGGCGGCGCGGTAGAACTCCTCGACCTGCTCGCGCATCGACCGGATGCTCGTCATGACCGTGTCCATGTCGGCGACGCCCTGGTAGACGCCGCGACCGTCGGTGACGACGACACAGCCCACGTTGGAGGTGATCATCTCGTTGAGCGCGTCGGCGAGGGTGGCCTGGGGCTCGACGGTCGTGTCCGCCGGCAGCCCGCCGCGGGCCAGGTCGGCGTTGGGGCGGCGCAGGTCCGTCGGCCGGAACCATCGCTGCGGCCGGCGCTCCTCGTCGAGCACCAGCAGCGCCGTCCAGTCCGACTCGTTCAGCCGCCGCCTGGCGGTGGCGATGTCGTCGGTCAGCTGCACCGTCGGGGCGTCGGTGTGGATCGTGATGTCGCGCACCCTCGTCAGGTTCAGCCGTTTCAGCGAGGCTCCCGAGCCGATGAAGTCGGCCACGAAGTCGTTCGCCGGTGCCGTGAGGATCTCCTCGGGCGTCGCGAACTGGGCGATCTGCGACCGTTCCTGGAGGATGGCGATGCGGTCGCCCATCTTGATCGCTTCGTCGATGTCGTGGGTGACGAAGATGATCGTCTTGCGGATGTCGGCCTGGACCCGCAGGAACTCGTTCTGCAGCCGGTCGCGGGTGATGGGGTCGATGGCGCCGAACGGCTCGTCCATCAGCATGACGGCGGGATCGGCGCTCATGGCGCGTGCGACGCCGACGCGCTGGCGCTGGCCGCCGGACAGCTCCTTGGGGTAGCGGTCGCGGTACTGTGCCGGGTCGAGGCCGACCGTCTCGAGCAGCTCGTCGATGCGCTGCTCGATCCGTTCCCTGCTCCATTTGAGCAGCTTGGGCACGGTCGCGATGTTCTGGGCGATCGTCTGGTGCGGGAACAGCCCGATCTGCTGGATGACGTAGCCGATGCGCCGGCGCAGTTGGTCCGGGTCGACCTTGGTGACGTCCTCCCCGTCGAGCACGATGCGGCCGGACGTCGGCTCGATCAGCCGGTTGACCATCATCATCGTGGTGGTCTTGCCGCACCCCGACGGGCCGACGAAGACGACGATCTCGCCGCGTGGGATCTCCATGTCGACGTTGTCGACGGCCGGGACCCGCTGGCCCGGGTACACCTTGGTCAGCCCTTCGAGGGAGATCATGACGTCCGGCGGCGGGGCAGTGGTGGTCGTGTCGCTCACCGGACACCTCGTGTGGTCGTCAGTCGTCCGAGGACGAGGAAGAACGCGTCGAACAGCATTGCGATCAGGATGATGAACAGGATCCCGCCGTAGACCAGGTTGGGCGCGAAGGGACTGCCCAGCGAGCGGATGCCGCGGAAGATCTCCTGGCCAAGTCCACCGCCGCCGACGAGCACTGCGATCGCGGCGATCCCGACGTTCAACAGCGTGGAGACGCGGATCCCGGTGAGGATGACCGGCCAGGCGAGCGGCAGCTCGATCCGGACGAGGCGGCCGAAGGCGCTGATGCCCATGCCGCGGGCGGACTGCACGATCGCCGGGTCGACGGACCGCAGGCCCGACACGGTGTTGCGCACGATCGGCAGCAGGGCGTAGAGGAACAGCGCGATGATCGGGGCGCCGTTGCCGATGCCCACGAAGGGGATCAGCAGCGCGAACAAGGCGAGCGACGGGATGGTGAGCAGGGTCGAGGTGACGTTGAGGATGGTCGGCCGCAGCAGGACCGATCGGTGCGCGACGATCCCGAGGAGGACGCCGACGACGACCGCGAGACCGACCGAGGTCCCCACCAGCTGGATGTGGACGAGCGACTGCTGGAGCAGCACCGTGTAGTTGTCGCCGAGGTACTCCCAGAAAGTCACGTGCACGTCGTCCGTCCCGCGACCGCCGTCCGAGCACGGTCGCCTCGCCGGCCCGCACAACCCAGCTGCTGCTCCGAGCCCGGTTGCGCATGGTGGAACAAATGCTTCTGACGCAACACGATGACGGCTGCACCGGCGTTCGTCAAGGGGTTATTATCGACGTCGTAGGCGGCCGGCCTGTCATCGCTGCGGACCGACCGGGCTACGCGCCGAGCGCGGCGCCGTCGATGACGCCGCGGAACCATCTCCAGGCGGTGTGCGGGGCGGCGCCGTCGACGTTGGGGGCGCCGCGACCGGCGGCGACATCGTCGCGGTTGACCGTCCGCACCTCGACGCTGAAGCGCGTGACCGCCGAGGTGTTCGCGACGCTGGCGTGCAGGTGCGCCCCGGAGAAGCACAGCAGGTCACCGGGCTCGATCACGACCCGCAGCTCGCCTGCGGGGTCGACCGGTTCGGTGGGCTCAGGCACCGGCGGCTGCTCGCGCACCCGGTCCAGGTCCCACGCCGCGCTGGTGTTCGCGACCGGCCGGGACCAGTAGGCCGGGTGGAACGCGACCGTGCGGTCGCGGCTGATCGGGTAGATCGGCGTCCACCAGTTCGTCTGCGCGTACACGTTCGACGACCAGGTGTCGCGGTGGATGCCGAGTGTCCCGCGCGCGGCGGGGTCCTCCGGCGGCTGGACGCGCAGGTACAGCCAGTCCCAGCAGCAGCGCTCCACCGCCGCGCCCGCGGCGCCGAGCACGGCGGAGAATGCCGCCTCCAGCTCGGGGTGGTGGCGGGCCCGCCGCTGCAGGTCGGCGACCGCGGCTGGATCGGCCGGGGAGCGCACGGGGTCCGCGCCCAGCGCCGCGCGGATGAGGCCGTCGGCCAGTGCGACGAAGTCGCGCAGCGGCGCGACGTCGCGGAAGACGACCAGGGCGCCGCCGAAGACCGCCTCCCCGCGCTCGGCGTCGCCCAGGGGGCCGGCGGTGACGTGGACCGCCACCGTCATCGCGCGGCACCCGGCCCGTACTCGATCGCGGCGTCCAGCAGCCATTCGGCGAGGTAGTCGGCGAACGAGGCGCGGACGAACACCCAGTAGGCGGGCTCCTCGGCGGTGCGCGGGACCAGCACGACCTGGGCGCGCGCCAGCATGGTCTGAGCGCACCGCCCGACCGGGAACCGCTGCTGGTGCAGGTCGAGGGGGCAGCCCTTCGCCAGCACCGCCCGCGCCGCGGGCCCGGCGATCTCGACGACCGTGCGGTGCGCCGAGACGTCGACCACGGAGCCGGCTTCCGGCACCAGCGCGACGCGCAGCTCCCCGGACAGCCGGCCCTGGGAGCCCGGCGGCCCGACGACGAGCCACTCGTCCGGACCGAGCCACAGGACGGAGGTGTCGCGATGCCGCGCCACGGTGTTCGGCGCCACCGGCAGCGCCGCGCCGAGCGCGCGGGTGATGTTCGGCGCCGCCGGCCCGTCGGCGTCGACCCGCAGGTTCACCTGCGCCAGGAACGTCACCTCGCGGAGCCGGACCGCTCCGGCGGCGGTGGCCAGGCGCCGGGCGAGGTGGGCCAGCGGGCTCACCGGGGTGGCGGCCTCAGCCATCGCGCCGCGCCCCGTCGGGGTCGTAGAGGACCGGGTCGGTGACGGTTGCCGCCACGATCCGGCCCGGCAGCGGCGCGTAGACGGTCTGCCCGAGCCGCTCGCGCCCCCGCTGGACGAGGGCCAGCGCGAAGGTCCTGCCGAGGGCGGCGCTGCGGTAGCTGGAGGTGACGTGCCCGATCATGGGCACCGGGGGCCGCGGCGGGTCTGCCACCTCGACGAGCTGTGCGCCCTCGGGGAGGAGCTCGTCGCCGTCCACCGGCAGCAGACCGACCAGCACTTTGCGGTCGGCGCGCCGGTTGTCCGGCCGACCGAAGGAGCGCTTGCCGATGAAGTCGCGTTTCTTCTTCGACACGATCCAGCCCATGCCGAGGTCGTGCGGTGTGACGGTGCCGTCGGTGTCCTGGCCGACGATGGGGTACGCCTTCTCCGCGCGCAGGACGTGCATCGCCTCGGTGCCGTAGGGCGCGACCCCGGACCGTGCGCCCGCCGCGACCAGCGCCTCCCACAGCGCGAGGCCGTCCCACCCCGCGACGTTGATCTCGTAGGCGAGCTCACCGGAGAAGCTGATCCGCGCCACCCGGGCGGCGATCCCCGCCACGGTCGCGTCGCGCCAGGTCATGAAGGGGAAGCTCTCGCGGTCCGCGGCGAGCGACGGGGCCACGCCCGCCAGGACGTCGCGTGACCGCGGTCCCACGAGCGCGACCGTGGCCCACTGCTCGGTCACCGACGTGCAGTGCACCGCCAGTTCGGGCCATTCGGTCTGCAGCCACTCCTCGAACCAGTCGAGGACTGCGGCCGCGTTGCCGGTGGTCGTGGTCGCGAGGAAGCGGTCGTCGGCCAGGCGGAACACGGTGCCGTCGTCGAACACCATCCCGTCGGCGGTGCACAGCACGCCGTAGCGGATGGAGCCGACCGCGACGGTGCTCATGACGTTGGTGTAGACGCGGTCGAGGAACTCGCCGGCGTCCGGCCCCTGCAGCTCGATCTTGCCGAGGGTCGAGACATCCATGAGCGCGACCGACTCGCGCGCCGCCCGGCACTCGCGCAGCACCGCCGCCGCCATGTCCTCGCCGCGACGCGGATAGTACCGGGGCCGTTGCCACTGGCCGACGTTCTCGAACGCGGCGCCGTGCCGGACGTGCCAGCCGTGGATCGGCGTGACCCTCACGGGATCGTGCAGGACGCCGCGGTCGCGGCCGGCGAGCGCCGCGAACGCCACCGGCGTGTACGGCGGTCGGAACGTCGTGGTGCCCAGGTCGGCGACGGCGACGCGCAGCGCCTCGGCGACGACCCCGGCGGCGGCCACGCCCGAGGTCTTGCCCTGCTCGTGCGACGTCCCGATCGTCGTGTAGCGCTTGACGTGCTCGACCGAGCGCATGCCGGCTCCGGTCGCGCGGAAGACGTCGGCGGCGGTGCCGTCACGCTGCAGGTCGACGAAGTGCCGGTGCCACGGCGGGTCGCCGCCGGGGTCACCGACCATCCACAGGGGACGCGACGGCGACTCGGGTAGCTCCGCGACGGAGGGCAGCGGCAGCGGCGACGGCGCCTCGTGCCCGGTCCGCGCGGCGGCGGCGGCGCCCGCGGCGGCGCCGTCGCGGAGGCACTCGGCCAGTGACAGCACGC
>JACCXR010000113.1 GCA_013696915.1 Euzebyaceae bacterium | reverse complement strand
GTGCGTGGCGCGACCCCCCGGCGCGCGGCGGTCCTGGCCGCCTGCCGCGCCACCAGCGCCGCCGTGGCGTAGCGGTCGGGGCCGGCCAGTCGCCGGAGCCCGGGATGCGAGCGCAGCGTCCCGAGATCGACGTCGGACAGCGCGGCCTGGCCGCCGAGGACGTAGACCGCTCCCCGCGGGGACAGCACCCGCGCCACCTCCGCGGCCACCGCCTCGGTGGAGGGGGGGGCGGCGCCCCGGGGCAGGAGCAGCAGCGGCGCGTCGGGGCCGGCCAGCGCCGTCCCTCCCAGCGCATCCGCATAGTCGTCGGCCCGAGCGACGACCACGCGGTCGGCCGCCCCGTCGGCGAAGCGGGCACGGGAGAGATCCAGCGCCACCTCGACGGGATCGGCGCCCACCGCGGCGAGCTCTGGACTGCCGAACCGGCGCACCGACTCCAGGTCCTCCCCGCGCGGAAGGGCATCCACCTCGGCCTGGTCGTACCGCCCGGCGGCGTCGGCCAGTCCCAGCTCCCGTGCCGTCTCCGGATCCGGGATCCGTCGGCGCTGCCCGTCCACCACGGCATAGAGCACCCCGTCGTCACCGACGACCGCCCTGGCCGAGGCGGCCGCCGGCAGCCCCAGCAGGCAGGTGGCGTCCGCGGGTCCGAAACCCTTGACGCGCAGAACCCGCCTGACGGCGTCGTGGAGCCGCACCCGCGGCACACGACCGCTCTCGACCGCCTCCGCGATCCGGTCCGCGGCGGTGGCGGCGTGCCCCGGAGGGAGGACCATGGCCATGTCGGCGCCGCCGGCGAGCGCCATCTCGGCGGCGGTCGCCAGGTCCCACCGCGACGCCACCGCACCCATGGCGAGGTCGTCGGTGACGATCAGCCCGCCGAAGCCGAGCTTCTCGCGGAGCAGCCGCGCCGTCTCCGCAGACAGGCTGGCGGGCAGGTGCGGGTCGAGGGCCGTCACGACGACGTGGCCGGTCATGATTGTGTCGAGGTCCCCCATGGCGGACCGGAACGGCACGAGGTCGGTCTCGGCAAGCTCCTCGAGCGAGGCGTCGACGACGGGCAGGTCGACGTGGGAGTCGACCTGGGTGCGGCCGTGGCCCGGAAAGTGCTTGCCCGTGGAGAGCACGCCGGCATCGCGCAGGCCCGCGGCGAAGGCGGCGCCGTACCTGCCGGCCGTCGCTGGGTCGCCCGAGTAGGACCGGTCCCCGATGACGGTCGAGGCGCCGGCAGCCGTCACGTCGAGCACCGGGGCGAAGTTCCAGTCCACCCCGACCGCTCGCAGGGCGGCTCCGACCCCGGCTGCAGCGGCCCGCACCTGCTCCGCGGTCCGTGTCGCGGCCAGTTCACGGGCGGCCGGCAGCGTCGGGGCGATGCCGGCTCCGGCGAGGCGGGCCACCCGGCCGCCCTCCTCGTCGACGGCGACGAGCAGGCCCGCCCGGGCACCGGTCCGCAGCGCCGCGGTCAGGGCCGCCACCTGCTGCGCGTCGGCGACGTTGCGCCCCATGAGGACCACGGCGCCGGCGTCCCGCCCGACCGCTGCGAGGGCCGCGTCGTCGGCGCGGGTCCCGGCCACCCCGGTGACGATCGTCTGGGCAGCCTGCTCACGGGGGCTGAGCGGCGTGCACGCCGTCGCCGGTTGCGCTGCCGCCGGAGCGTTCGGGACGAGCATGACGGCCGTGCACAGGAGGGCGGCCATCGGCGCGCCGCACCGGCGCCCAGGACCCGTCCGCGCTGCGGACGGGGGACGGTGGCTGCGCGCCCGGAACGGGCGGCCGGTCAGCGGACGAGGCCGTGACGCATGGCCACGACCACGGCCTGAACGCGGTCGGTCGCCTTCAGCTTCTGGTAGATCTTCGACAGGTGGCTCTTGACCGTCTCGTCCCCCAAGCCCAGGGACTCGGCGATCTCCTTGGTCGACTTGCCGGTTGCCAGGACCTCCAGCACCTCCTGCTCGCGCTTGGACAGCGGCTGGAGGCCGGCGTGCATGGCCAGGGGACCGACGCGCTCCAGGAAGGGCCGTGTGACATCGGGGTGCAGCACCCCCTTGCCCGCCGCGACGGCGCGGACCGCCTGGACCAGCTCCTCGCGGCGGACGTTCTTCGGCAGGTACCCGGCCACGCCCGCGGCCACGGCCCGCGTCACGGTGTCGCGGTCGATGAACATCGTGAGGGCCATGGTCCGGGTGGGGATCGCGCGGTGCTCGATCTCGCGCACGGCGGCCAGCCCGTCCATCCCGATGAGGTTGACGTCGACCAGCGCCACCTCCGGGCGCAGCTTGTCCACGGACTCCACCAGGGCCTCGCCGGACGAGACGATGTCGACGACCTCCATGTCCGGCTCGAACGACAGCATCGTGGCTACCCCGTCGGCCACGACCCCGTGATCCTCCGCGATGACGACGTGGATGATGTCGGTGGCGCTCACCACCATGGTCTGGGGCTGGCTGCTCAATGCGCCGAACGTGGTCACAGTGGCACCTCCACCTGCACGGTCGTCCCCCCGCCCGCACGGCTGTCCACCGCGAAGCGGCCACGGGCGAGTTCCACCCGCTGCTGCATCAACGCTAGCCCATGGTGGCCCTCGGGAACACATCCGGGATCGAATCCGCGACCGTCGTCGCGCACGGCCATGGCGACCGCGGCCTCCGTGGCCTCCACCACGACCTCGACCTTCGTCGCCTTCGCGTGCCGGGCGACGTTCGCGAGACACCCGCGCGCGGTCTCCATCATCAGGATCTCGACGGCGTGCGGCATGTCCGAAAGTGCTTCCGACGCGTCGAGCAGGCCCTCGACGCCATGCCTGATCTCGAGCTCGTGGAGCGCCTCCTCCAAGCCGCCCCGCAGGCCCCCCGGCACGACGATCTGGCTGCGCAGCGCCTCGAGCACGTCCCTGAGCCGGGCGATGCCGTCGTGAACCGCGTGGCGGGTGGCGGAGGCGAGCTGGTCGGCGCGGTCGGCGTCGAGCACCTTGATGGCGGATCGCACGTTGTCGGCCTGGATCTCGGCGGCGGCCAGGTACGGCAGCACGTCGTCGTGGATCTCCAGGGCGATGCGGCTGCGCTCGCGCGTGGCCTCCTCCAGGATCCGCCCCGACAGGGCTGCACGGGCACGCTGCACCTCGCCGAGCTCCTGCTCGAGCTCCAGCCGCTGGAGTGCCATCCCCAGCAGCCCTGAGATCGCCTCCGCCACCGCCATGGACCGCTTGGAGGTGCCCGTAGGCACGCCCACGACCGCGAGATCCGCGCCCGGGACCTTCACCGGGTGGAGCTCCGGCCCCACGTCACCGGCGAGGGAGACCACCACGGCGTCGGTGTCCAGCGCCGCGTGCAGCGCTGCGAACCCGAGCGCTTCGACCTGGTCCTCCCGGTGCGCGGTCAGCAGCTCACCGCCGAGCAGGTTGAGCGTCTCGAGCTCGCGGACCCGGTCCTGCAGCTCCTCGGCCCGGTCCTCGCTCTCGCGGGCCGACCGCAGGGCGCTGAACCCCAGCCAGAGCGGCAGTGCGGCGAGCACGACCGCCAGCACGCCCGCGCGGTCGTAGGCGATGACGATCAGCAGCGCCAGGAGCCCGACCGTGGCGAAGTCGACGGCGAACCGGGGGTAGGGGACCGTCGACCCCTTCGCCGCGGCCGTGAGGCCGAGGCGGCCGCGGGTCCACAGGTAGGCCGTCACCGCGGCGGTGTTCACGACCTGGTAGACGACGACCGCGGCGAAGGTCGCCACCGCCAGCCAGAGCGTGTCGCCTGGGGAGCGGTAGAGCCACATCGCCGCGGCCGAGGCCGCGGCGGCCGACACCGCGGACTGCGCCCGGTTGAAGACGATCAGCCACACGGGACGGTCCCGGTGCAGCTCGCGCTCGCTGATGACCGACAGGCCGGTGACGAGCGCCGCCATGGCGGGGCCGAGGAGCACCGCGGCGGCGACGATGACGGGCTCGCCGAGCGTCGCCTCGATCCGCAGTTTCGGCGAAATCGGGATCACCAGGAGGTTCGCACCCGAGATCAGCGCGATCCACAGCACCGCCCCGAGCGGGCCGACCTCGGCGTCGCGGATCCCGGCGGCCACGACGAGCACCGTGACGGCCACGAGCGCGACCGTGTAGAGGCGGAACGACACGCTGTACTGCCCGTCATCGGGCGGCTCCGGCATGCGCCCAGTGTGCCCCGCCGTCTCGCCGTCGGTGCGGATCCCCGGACCTGCGGACATGCGAGAGGGCGCGGCCCCTGGAGGCCACGCCCTCGGTGTTCGGCGGCGAAACTACAGAACTACCAGGCGGTCTTGGTAGCGGCACCGGTGCTCAGCAGCGCGGCGATCGTGGCGAGCACGGCGAAAGCGCGGGGGGAAAGCTTCTTCATGGTGGATGCCTCCTGGCACAGATCAGACGACAGAGCGTCTTGGGTGGGGGATGCGTTCGGTGCTCCCGCTGCTCCTCCAGCTTGCGGGGTCACGACGAACGTCGTGCTTCGAGAGGAGGCCTCCGTCTCTGGGACTGTGATACCACAGGCGGCTCCCGATCTCGCTACCATGATGATAATCGGCGGGCCGGGAGCCTTGGTTTGGGCACGAACTATACACATAGTCATCGTTAGCTATACACAGAGTAGTTATCCCTGCCGCCGGGTCGCGTTCTGCTCCGGCACGGCGTGCGACACTTGCGCGGATGGCGCGTTACGAGTACATGGCCCTGCTGGCTGCCTGCGTCGTCGTCACCGCTCCTCTCGAGGTGGGCCTGCGCGTCGGGGTCTACCGGCAGTGGCGGCGGCTGTTCGCCGCACTGTCCTGCATGGGGTCGGTCTTCGTCGGGTGGGACCTCGTGGGTGCCCGTCTGGGGCACTGGGGCTACAACCCGGCCCTCGTGACGGGGCTGCGGCTCTTCGACCTCCCCCTCGAGGAGTACCTGTTCTTCGCCGTCGTCCCGCTCTGCGCGATCCTGACCTACGAAGCCGTCTGCAAGACCCTGCCGGACGTCTCGCGGTGGGTCAGCGCCCGTCTGGGGCGCGGGCGGCGAGCGGGTCGGTGAGGCTGGGTTACACCCTGTTCTGCCTGGTGGCGCTCGCGATCACGCTCGGGCTCGAGCGACTCCTGCGCACCGGGCTCCTGCGGGACCGGCGGTTCTGGATCACGATCGCGATCGTCGGGTTCTTCCAGCTGCTCGTCGACGGCTGGCTGACGTGCCGCCCGATCGTCACCTACGCCGAGGAGCAGTTCAGCGGCGTGCGGCTGGGCTGCCCTGCGTCGGCGCTCTTCTCGGCCGGCGGCATGCCGCTGGAGGACGCGGTCTTCGGCTTCGCCATGGTGACGCAGGGCCTGATGTGGTGGGTCTGGTGGGGCCGGCGGGTCGGTGTTGGGCGCCAGGCTTGATGACGGCTGGAGCTGGGTGCGTGCGCCGGCGTTCCGAGGCGTCACCGCCACCAGCGCACATGGGACGCCGAGCCGTCACTCCAGCAGCGCCGGCCCCAGATCGCCCACTGTGCGCGCGCCGGCGGCCCAGGCGCCGACGCGCAGCTGGGCGACGAGCGCCCCCACAGCCCGGCTGGCGGCCGCCGGGCCCTCGGCGCCGGCCGCGAGCAGGCCCCGCGCCACGCCCGCCAGGTCGGCCCCGAGGCAGAGCACCTTCAGCGCGTCGACACCGTGCCGCAGGCCCCCGGAGCCGATGAGCTGCGCGGGTGACCCGGCCGCGTCGAGGACCTCCCGGGCGTAGCGGACGCAACGGGCGGTCGGCCATCCCCAGTCGCCGAAGGCGGCCGCGATCTCTCCGGCGCGGCCGTCCCGCAGCCCCTCGACCCGCGCCCAGTTCGTGCCACCCGCTCCCGCGACGTCGACGCCGGCCACCCCGGCCCCGGCGAGCGCGGCCACGTCCTCGGGCGCCATCCCGAACCCGACCTCCTTGACGACGACCGGCTGGTCCAGCCGGGCGCACACGTCCGCGATCAGGGCGAGGAGACCGCCGAAGACGGTGTCCCCGCCCGGCTGGACGGCCTCCTGCACGGCGTTCAGGTGCAGCACGAGCGCGTCGGCCTGGCAGGCGTCGACCAGCCGCGCGCAGTCGTCCGGCCCGTAGGCGTGCAGCTGCACCGCGCCGAGATTGGCGAGCAGGAGCACGTCGGGAGCTGCGTCGCGGACCCGGAAGGTGCCCGGGTCGGCGGCGCCCTCGAGCAGCACCCGGCCAGAGCCGAGCCCCAGGGCGACCCCGTGTTCCTGCGCCGCCACCGCCAGGGACCGATTGACCGGTCCGGACTCGGTGACGCCGCCCGTCATGCACGACACGAGGAGCGGGGCGGCCAGGCGCCGCCCCCACAGATCGACGGAGATGTCGACGTCCGCGAGATCGTGGCCCGGCAGCGCGCGGGCGCGCACCCGCACCTCGTCCAGACCGGTCGTCAGCCCCGTGAAGCCGACGTCCGCGTCGCCGAGGGCGATCCGGAGGTGGTCCCGCTTCCGCGCGACGCCCCGGTCCTCCGATGGCCCGCCGGTGCTCGCGACACCGCGGCCGTCCCGTGGCCCCCCGGTCATGGCGCGCCTGTCCCCCCGAGGTCGGCGGGCGGGTCCTCTCCGGCGGCCGCGGGGCGGCTGGGTCGGACCAGCTCGCGGACGGCCACCGCGGCCTTGCGGCCCGGCGGGACCGCCGCCCGGACACCGAACACCTGCCAGTCGGCGGCCTCGATGCGGTCCAGGATCTCGGCGTAGAGCCGGTGCGCGACGCGGATGCACCGCCGGCTCGACGGCGTGAGCATCGCCCAGCCCTCCTCGGCGCGCCGGTACAGCGCCCGGGTCCGCCGGGCCTCGAAGGCGAGCAGTCGTCGGAATCCCGGCCCGACCCGGCGGTCGCGGAAATCCTGCTCGCCCACCCCGAAGCGGTCGAGGTCCTCCAGCGGCAGGTAGATGCGCCCGCGGTCCCAGTCCTCGGCGACGTCGC
This sequence comes from Euzebyaceae bacterium, assembly GCA_013696915.1. Classification (GTDB taxonomy): domain Bacteria; phylum Actinomycetota; class Nitriliruptoria; order Euzebyales; family Egibacteraceae; genus JACCXR01. The sequence continues at coordinate 6,234 of JACCXR010000113.1, read as the reverse complement.
GGAGGAAGTTCGTCAGCTGGAAGGCCACGCCGAGGTCCATCGCCCGGGCGCGCGCGTCCGGGTGCGTCGGTCCCAGCACCGGCAGCATCATGGACCCGATGACCGCGGCCGACCCGTAGACGTAGACGGAGAGGTCGTCGTAGGTCGGGTACCGCGTGACGGTCAGGTCCATCGCCATCGACCGCAGGAACGCCCGCAGGTCGTCGTGGTCGATCCCCAGCTGCTCGACGGTGTGCAGCACCGCGACGAGGACCGGTTCGTCGGTCCGGCCCGCCTCAAGGGAGCGCAGGAACTCCTCGGACCACGCTTCGAGCTCCTTCCGACGCCGACCGGCGTCCCAGGAGAGGTCCATGTGGTCCACGATGTCGTCGGCGTACCGGGCGAAGCCGTACAGGGCGTGCACATGGCGGCGCTTCGCCGCGGGCAGGAACCGTGTCGCGAAGTAGTAGGTCCGGCCGTGGGCGGCGTTCATCCGCCGGCACAGCTCGTAGCTGGTCGCGAGGTCGACGGTCTGGCGCCCGGCGACGCCGGCGGCGACGATCGCCGTGGAGGGGGCGGGGTGGCGGTACCTGCCGCGCCGGGTCACGAGGCCACAGACCTCGGGCCCAGCTGCTGGAGCACGCGTTCGGCGGCGAGCTTGCCCGACACGAGCACCATCGGGACGCCGACGCCCGGGACGGTCCCCGACCCCGTGAAGACGACGCCGGACACCCTCGGGGCGACGTTCGCCGGCCGGAACGGTCCGGTTTGGAAGAAGTGGTGGCTCGCGGCGAACGGCGTGCCGGCGGCCATCCCCTGGCGGGCCCAGTCCGCCGGGGTGACGACCGACGCGACCACCGTCGCGTCGCCGGCCGGCCCGTAGCCCGCGCCCTCGATCCGCTCCTGGGCCAGACGCAGCTCGCGCGGCCCCTGCGCGTCCCAGTTCACGGGCGCACCGTGGAGGTTCGGCGCCGGCAGGAGGTAGAACCCGACCTCGCCGCCGGACGGCGCCATGGCGGGGTCGCCGCGGGTCGGGACGGTGAGGAACCAGGACGGGTCGCGCTGCAGCCGGCCGGCGAGGAGGTCGTCGAACGACGCCTCGTACCCCTGCGCGAAGTGGATGTTGTGGTGCTCCGCGCCGGTCAGCGGCCGGTCGAGGCCGAGGTGGACGACGACGCACGACGGCGAGTACCGCAGCCGCGTCACGCGGCGCGGCGTCGCCTCCGGCGGCAGCAGGTCGCGGTAGGCCACCGGGAGATCGGGGTTGAGGACCACCACGTCGCATCCCAGCCGCTCGCCGGACGCCGTGCGGACGGCGGTCGCCCGGCCGGCGGCGGTCTCCACCGCCTCGACGGGCGCGCCGAGCCGCAGGTCGACCCCTGCCCGGACCGCCAGGGCGGCCAGCTCCTCGCTCACGCGGTGGATGCCCCCGACGGGGAAGTAGACACCGGCGATCACGTCCATGTAGGCGATGATCGCGTAGACCCCGAGCGCCTCGAAGGGGCTCATCCCGGCGTACATCGCCTGGAAGGTGAACAGCCGCACCAGCCGCCAGTCGGAGAGGAAGCTGGAGACGAGCGGGTGGACGCGCCGGAATCCGCCGAGCCGGACCAGCTCGAGTATCCTCCGGGGTTTCGCGAGGTCGAGCGGGGAGTCGAAGTTCGCGTCGATGAAGTCGCCGTACTCGGCCTGGTACAGGGCCTCCAGGTGGGCCGCGAAGCGCCGGAGCCGTCCGGCCTCCGCGTCACCGCAGACCTCGCGCACCTCCTGCTCCAGCGCGTCGAGTGTGCCGCGGACACGCAGCGCCGACCCGTCGTGGAAGACGGCGCGGTAGGCGGGATCGAGCCGGCGCAGGTGCAGGTGGTCCTCCATGCGCTCGCCGTGCAGCGCGAACAGCTCGGAGACCAGGTGGGGCATCGTGAGCACGGACGGTCCGGTGTCGAACTCGAAGCCGTCGCGGCTGATGCGCCCGGCCCGGCCTCCCGGCCGGTCGTCGCGTTCGAGCAGCGTGACGTCCGCCCCGCTGGCGGCGAGCCGGACAGCGGTCGCCAACCCACCCAGCCCCGCGCCCACGACGACCACCCGGCCCGGCATGGCTCGGTCAACCTTCTCTGGGCGGTCGCGGCGCGACCGCCACCACCGAGGTCACGAGGGTCGTCTCCGCGGCCTTGAGGCGATGCACGCCTCAGACCGCCCGGAACGCCGCCAGGTCGGCGAGCTCCTCAAGGGCCTGTCGGGCGGGCGGGCGAACCGGGGCGAGCGCTCGCCGCGCGGCCGCCTGCTGCACGGTGAGCAGCCGCTCGACCGCTTCGAGGGCGCCGCAGTCCAGAACCACCTCCCGGGCCCGTTCGGCGTCTGACTCCCCCAGGTCGGGGTTGCCGAGGACGCGCTCCAGGATCTTCCGTCCCGGCGGCGTGGCGAGCTGCAGCGCGCGGATCATCAACACGGTCCGCTTGCCCTCGCGGAGGTCCGACAGCGCGCCCTTGCCGGTCGCCGAGGGATCGCCGAAGAGTCCGAGGACGTCGTCCCGGAGCTGGAAGGCGAGGCCGACGGCATCGCCGAAGGCGCACAGCGCCGCGTCGAGGACGTCGTCGCCCCCGCCAATGGCCGCCCCGAGCTGCAGCGGCCTGGTGACGGTGTAGCGGCCGGACTTCAGCAGCGCCACCCGCAGCGAGTCCTCCTCCGACGCGCCGTCCAGCCCGGCGAGCCGGAGGTCGAGGTACTGCCCCGCCATGACCTCGACGCGCAGCCGGCCGAAGACGCGGCGGGCCCGCTCGATCGCGTCGGCCGGCAGTTCTGCTCCGTCGAGCAGCTGGTCGGCCCAGACGAACGCGAGGTCGCCGGCGAGGATGGCGCCGCCGATGCCGAACCAGGCGGGGTCGCCGCACAGCCCGTCCTCGCGGTGCGCGTTCGCGAGCGCCTCGTGGACGGCGGGACGGCCGCGCCGCTCGGGGGAGCGGTCCATGACGTCGTCGTGGATCAGGGCGAACGTGTGGAGCAGCTCCACGGCGCCGGCGGGGGCCCACAGACCGTCGTCGTGGTCGGCCCCGGCGGCACGGTGACCCCAGTAGACGAACGCCGGGCGCAGCCGCTTGCCGCCCGCGCGGACGAGGTCGGCGACCTCGACGCCGATCCGTTCGAGGGCTGGGTCGAGCCGGGCGAGGTCGGCGACGCGCTCGGCGAGGAAGGTCTCGAGCAGGTCGCCGACCGGTCCCGACACGAGTTCCAACGCGGGGACGGGTGCGGTCGCCGTTGGCGCCGGTGGGGAACCCCGGCCCCGGGTCGTGGACCCCAGCATCCTGTTCCTGACGATCGGTTTCGCGGCGGTCCCCCCGGCCGTTCCGGCCGGCGCCCCGGGGATCGCGCCACCTTATCGCCTGCCGGCGGAAGAGGCCGCAGCCGCCTGTGGTCCCGCCGGCCCGACGCGCCGGCGCCCAGGCCGACCGAGTGCGCCGTTCACGCGAGATACGGCGCCAACGTCGCAACCGACCGCCGGACCGACCGCCGGGCCGACCGCCGGCGCACGCCGCGCACCGATCCAGCGGCGGCCCCGGCCGGCGCACAGGGCCGACCCAGTGCGACGTTCACGCGAAATACGGCGCCACCGTCGCAACCGACCGCCGGCCGGTCAGCCGCCGGCGGTGAGGCGGTCCCGCAGAAGCTGGTTGACGAGCTGCGGGTTCGCCTTGCCCTGCGACCGGCGCATCACGCCGCCGACCAGCGCGCCGATGGCTTTGTCGTTGCCGTCGCGGACGCGCTGGGCGGCTTCGGCCTGCTCGGCGATCACGGCATCGACGATCCGTGTGAGCTCGTCGGTGTCCGAGATCTGCGCCAGGCCGCGGGCGTCGACGACCGCGCGCGGCGACCCCTCGCCGGCGAGCACGCCGGTGAGCACGTCTCTCGCGAGCTTGGTCGACAGCGTGCCGTCTCCGACCAGCGCGGTCAGTTCGGCGAGCTGGGCGCCGGAGAGCGGGGGTGCGGCGGCGGCGTGCTCGTTCATCCAGGAGGTGACCTCGTTCGCGAGCCAGTTGGCGGCCTCGCCCGGGGCGGCGCCCGCCTCGACGGCGTCGGTGAGCAGGCCGACCAGTCCCCCGCCGGCGAGCGTCGCGACCTGCTCGCCGGACAGGCCGTACGTCGTGGCCAGCCGGTGCCGCGTCACCGCCGGCAGCTCTGGCAGCGCGGCGCGGAGCTCGTCGACCCAGGCGGGGTCCGGCTCGAGCGGGACGAGGTCGGGGTCGGGGAAGTAGCGGTAGTCCTCGGTCGTCTCCTTGACCCGCAGGGTGGACGTCTCGCCGGCGTCCTCGTTCCAGTGGCGGGTCTCGAGGACCACGGGCCGGCCGGACGTCAGCAGCTCCGCCTGGCGCGCGATCTCGTAGGTGATGGCACGTCCGAGGGAGCGCACCGAGTTCATGTTCTTGACCTCAGCGCGGGTGCCGAAGACGGTGTGCCCGACCGGCCGGAGCGAGACGTTGGCGTCGCAGCGCATCGAGCCCTCCTCGAGCCGGGCGTCGCTGATGCCGAGGGCCAGGACGATGGCGCGCAGCTCGGTCAGGTAGGCCTTCGCCTCCTCCGCGCTGCGGAGGTCGGGCTCGGAGACGACTTCGAGCAGCGGGATGCCGGCGCGGTTGTAGTCGACCAGGGAGTAGTCGGCGCCGTGGATGCGGCCGCTGGTGCCGACGTGGAGGCTCTTGCCGGTGTCCTCCTCCATGTGGACGCGCGTGATGCCGACCCGGCGGGTCCCGGCCGCGGTCGTGGTGTCGAGGTGTCCGCCGAGGCAGATCGGGACGTCGTACTGGGAGATCTGGTAGTTCTTCGGCATGTCCGGATAGAAGTAGTTCTTCCGGTGGAACTGGCTGGACGGCGCGGTCGTGCAGCCGAGCGCGAGGCCAAGCCGGATCGCGTACTCGACGGCGCGGCGGTTGACGACCGGAAGCGAGCCGGGCTGGCCCAGGCAGATGGGGCAGGTGCGGGTGTTCGGCTCGCCGCCGAAGTCGGTCGCGCAGCCGCAGAACATCTTCGTGCGGGTCGCGAGCTCGACGTGGACCTCGAGGCCGATCACGGCCTCGTAGCGGGTGGCCTGCTCGGGTGCGGCGGTCATGGCGCCTCCAGGGCGTTCGGCCCGGCCGGCGTGGGATCGAAGGCGAGATCGGTCTCCAGGGCGCGGGCGACCCGGAACATGACCGCCTCGCCGAGGACGGGCGCCATGATCTGCAGACCGACGGGCAGCCCGGCGTCGTCGAGCCCGACCGGCAGCGACAGCGCTGGGGCGCCCGCGAGGTTGGACGGGATCGTGTAGACGTCGTTCAGGTACATCGCCAGCGGGTCCGCGGTCTTCTCGCCCAACTCGAACGCGGTCGTCGGCGTGGTCGGGCCGACGAGCACGTCGCAGTCGGCGTAGGCGGCCTCGAAGTCGCGGATGATCAGCGTGCGGATGCGCTGCGCCTGGGCGTAGTAGGCGTCGTAGTAGCCGGCCGACAGGGCGTAGGTGCCAAGCATGATGCGGCGCTTGACCTCGGCGCCGAACCCGGCCGACCGGGTGGCGTAGTTCATGGCGGCCACGTCGGGGGCGTCGACGCGCAGTCCGTAGCGCACGCCGTCGTAGCGGGCGAGGTTGGACGACGCCTCGGCGGGGGCGAGCAGGTAGTAGGCAGACAGGCCGTGGGCCGCAGCCGGCACCGACACCTCGTCGACCTTGGCCCCCGCCGCCTCCAGGGCGCGCACCGCCTCTTCCAGGCGGGCGGCCACGTCACCGTCGGCGCCCTCGGTGAGCTCGCGCACCACGCCGATGCGAAGGCCCTCCACGCCCTCGTCGACGGCAGCCACGAGGTCGCGGGGCCCGGGCTGGGGAATCGAGGTGGAGTCGGCGCCGTCGTGGCCGGCGATGACTTCGAGGAGCAGGGCGGCGTCGGCCACCGTAATGGCCAGGGGCCCGATCTGGTCGAGCGAGGAGGCGAAGGCCACCAGGCCGTAGCGCGACACCAGCCCGTAGGTGGGCTTGGCCCCGACGACACCGCACAGAGCCGCCGGCTGGCGGATCGACCCGCCCGTGTCGGAGCCGAGAGCCAGCGGAGCGAAGCCGGCGGCGACCGCCGCCGCGCTTCCGCCGCTGGAGCCGCCGGGCACTCGGCTGAGGTCGTGGGGGTTACGGGTGGGGCCGAAGGCCGAGTTCTCCGTGGACGAGCCCATGGCGAACTCGTCGAGGTTGGTCTTGCCGACGAAGATCGCCCCCGCGGCGGCGAGACGGGACACGACGGT
>JACCXR010000112.1 GCA_013696915.1 Euzebyaceae bacterium | reverse complement strand
GCCACCACGACGAAGCGATGGGGTTCTGGTCCTGGCTGGCGGACACCGCGCAGCGCCACGGCGACGACCTGTCCGTCGCCTACACCCTCGACGGAGACCCGCTCCCCGACGAGTCCGAGGTGAAGGGGCTTGCAGGACACCGGGGGTGGGGCCCGTCCGGGTCGGCAACGCCGCCGGCACCCAGCGACAGCACGACGTCTACGGCCACGTGCTGGCGGCAGCCTCACACTGCTATCACCACATGGACATGGAGAGCGCCGCCCCGCAGGCCGTGCTGAACCGCCTCGCCGACCTCGCGGCGCGCCGTTGGCACCGGCCCGACGACTCCATCTGGGAGGTCCGCGGCAGGAGAGCACACCACACGTACTCCCATCTGATGTGCTGGCTCGCCATCGATCGGGCCGTCGACCTCGCCGCGCACGGGGCACTTGCGGGCGACAGCGCCAGGTGGGCCGCCCAGCGGGACGCCGCGCGCCAGGCGATCCTCGAACGGGCCTGGGACCCGATCCTGGGGGCCTTCACCGGCACGCTCGGCGGCGGCGACGTCGACGCCGCCGCCCTCGTCGCCCCGCTCATCGGGTTCCTCCCGCCCGACGACCCCCGGTGCCGCTCCACACGCCGGGTCGTGACCGACCGCCTCGGCGACAACGGGCTCCTGCACCGGTACTGCCACGACGACGGACTCGGCGGACGGGACGCGGCGTTCCTGCTCTGCACCCTCTGGCTCGCCGACACCCACACCGTCGGAGGGCGACCCCGACCGCGGCGAGGAGCTGCTCGAGCGTGTGCTGGCCACCGGCAACGACCTCGGACTGCTCGCGGAGGAGGCCGACCCGGCCACGGGCGCCCCGCTGGGCAACTTCCCGCAGGGACTCACCCATCTCGCGGTCATCGAGAGCGTGCACCGGCTGGCCGGCGCGCCGTGACACGAACCCGACCTCCGACCGATCCCCAGCCTGAGGTTGCATAATACCCCTTGGGGGTATAGGGTGTCCGTAACCAAGGAGGAGCGATGCGCGGGTACACCATCAACAAGGACGACTACCTCAAGCGGCTGCGCCGGGTGGAGGGTCAGGTCCGCGGGCTGCAGCGCCTGGTGGACGAGGACGCCTACTGCATCGACGTGCTGACCCAGGTGGCGGCGGCGACCAAGGCGCTCCAGAGCGTCGCGGTGGGTTTGCTCGACGAGCACGTCCGCCACTGCGTCCGGGAGGCGGTGGCCGGGGGCGACCGCGCCCGGGCCGACGAGATGATCACCGAAGCCACGCGCGCGATCGAGCGCCTGGTCAAGGCGTAGAGGAGGAACAGCCATGAAGACCGCACACGAGCACGAGGCCATGGCGGTGGAGCAGGCCGACCACGCCGAGCACGGCCGGCATGCCGGCAGCGGCGGCGGCCACGGCGGGCACGGCGATCACGCGGCGATGTTCCGCGACAAGTTCTGGATCTCGCTGCTGCTCGCCGTCCCGGTGGTGGTCTACAGCGAGATGGTCCAGCACCTGCTGGGCTACCACGCCCCGGCGTTCCCGGGCTCCGGGCTGATCCCCCCGGTGCTGGGCACGGCGATCTTCGTCTACGGCGGCGCGCCGTTCCTCACCGGCGCGGTCGCCGAGGCCCGGTCCCGCCGACCGGGGATGATGCTGCTGATCGGCATGGCCATCAGCGTGGCGTTCGCCGCGAGCCTGGCCACCACGCTCGGCTGGTTCACGGTCGAGGTGTGGTGGGAGTTGGCGCTGCTGATCGTGATCATGCTGCTGGGCCACTGGCAGGAGATGCGCGCGATCGGCCAGGCGTCAGGAGCCCTGGCGGCCCTCGCCGACCTGCTGCCCGACGAGGCCGAGCGGGTCACCGACGCCGGCATCGAGACCGTCCGCATCGGCGACCTCGCCGTCGGCGACGTGGTGCTGGTCCGCTCCGGCGGCCGGGTCCCCGCCGACGGCACGATCGTCGAGGGCGCCGCCGAGCTCGACGAGTCGATGGTCACCGGTGAGTCGCGTCCCGTGGCCCGCGGCGAGGGCGACCACGTCGTGGCCGCGACCGTGGCCACGGACTCGGCGATCCGGGTGCGGGTGGACGCCGTGGGCGACGACACCGCGCTCGCGGGCATCCAGCGGTTGGTCGCCGAGGCGCAGGACTCGCGGTCCCGGGCGCAGGCGCTCGCGGACCGTGCCGCGGCGCTGCTCTTCTACGTCGCCGTGGCCGCCGCGGCGGTCACCGTGGTCGCCTGGGCCGCCGTCGGGCGGCCCGCCACCGCCGTGACCAGCGCGGTGACGGTGCTGATCATCGCCTGCCCCCATGCCCTGGGTCTGGCGATCCCGCTGGTGATCTCGATCTCGACGTCGCTGTCGGCCCGCAACGGCATCCTCGTCAAGGACCGCCTCGCGCTGGAACGAATGCGCACCGTCGATGCGGTGCTGTTCGACAAGACCGGCACCCTGACCAAGGGTGAGCATCGGGTCACGGACCTGGCCGCGGTCGACGGCGACAGCGACCGGCTGCTGGCGCTGGCCGGTGCGGTGGAGGCCGACAGCGAGCACCCCCTCGCCCGTGCCATCGTCACGGCCGCCCGCGAGCGGGGCGACCTGCCGCGCGCGAGCGGGTTCCGGTCGATGACCGGACGCGGCGTCGAGGCGACGGTTGACGGCAGCACGGTCGCGGTCGGCGGCCCCGGGCTGCTGCGCGACCTCGGCATGGACGTGCCCGAGGCGCTGGCCGGGCAGGTCGACCGGTGGCAGTCGCGCGGCGCCGCGGTGCTCTACGTCGTCCGCGAAGGCCAGATCGCGGGCGCGCTCCAGCTCGAGGACGAGATCCGACCCGAGTCCCGCCAGGCCGTCGACTCGCTGCACGCCCTCGGCGTGCGCGTCGCCATGATCACCGGCGACGCCCGGCAGGTCGCCGACGCGGTCGCCGCCGACCTCGGCATCGACGAGGTGTTCGCCGAGGTCCGCCCCGAGGACAAGGACAAGGCGGTCATCGAGCTGCAGTCTCGCGGTCACACCGTCGCGATGGTGGGCGACGGCGTCAACGACGCGCCGGCGCTGGCCCGCGCCGACGTCGGCATCGCCATCGGCGCGGGCACTGACGTCGCGATCGAGTCGGCCGGGATCGTGCTCGCCTCCGACGACCCCCGCGCGGTCGTGGCCGTCCGCCGGCTGTCGCAGGCCAGCTACCGGAAGATGCAGCAGAACCTGGTGTGGGCCGCCGGCTACAACGTCGCGGCCATCCCCCTGGCGGCCGGCGCCCTGGCGTGGGCCGGGATCACCCTGCCCATGGCCGTCGGCGCCGTGCTGATGAGCGCGTCGACCGTCGTGGTCGCGCTCAACGCCCAGATGCTGCGCCGCATCGACCTGCGGCCAGCTCCCACGTCGCCATGAGGCCCCTCCGCCCTGCCCGTGCCGGGGCCCTGCTCACAGCCGCGGGTCGAACACGAACTTGATCCCCCTCCCGGAGCGCGTGTCCGCGAACACGCGCTCCCACTGCCCCAATCCGACGACCTCGCTCACGAGCGGGTCGAGTCTCACCTGCCCGCCCTCCACCAGCCTCAGGGCGCGGCGCCACGACCACGGCGTGCTCGCGAACCCGGAGCGCACGGAGAGCTCCCGGTAGCACAGCTCGTCGAAGGGCACGGCGACGGCCCTGCCGGCCAGCCCGATCTGCACGTAGCGGCCGCCGGCGCGCGCGGAGGTCAGGCAGGTGTGGATGCCGGCGGCGGCACCCGAGCACTCGATGACGACATCGGGGCCGTCGGGTGCCGCGAAGCTGCCGACCCTGTCCGCGTCGTCGGCCGTCGCGGTCGGGAAGCCGAGCTCCGCCGCGGCCCGCAGACGCACCTCGTCGCTGCCCCGCCCGACGACCAGCACGGTCCCGCCGGCCGCCCTCGCGACCTGCGCCGCCAGCAGCCCCATCGCGCCGGGACCGGTGACCAGCACCAGATCGCCGGGGCTGACGACCGCGGGGTCGCACAGGCAGTTGCAGACGCAGGCGAGCGGCTCGCAGAGCGCCGCGGCGTGCTCGTCGACGCCGCCGGGGATCCGGTGGAGGTTCGCGACGGGCAGCAGCAGGCGCTCCGCGAACCCGCCGTCGGCGAAGGAGCCGATCGAGCGCCGCCTGGGGCACAGGTTGATGCGACCGTCCCGGCAGGGGGCGCACTCGCCGCAGGTGGAGAAGTAGGTCTCGCAGGTGACCCTCGCGCCGAGCCAGCCGGCGTCCACGCCCATGCCCACCGCGCGCACCACGGCCGCCACCTCGTGCCCCATCGTGACGGGCGGATGGTTGCGGTACTCGTCGTCGCAGATGTGCAGATCGGTGCCGCAGACCCCCGCACCCGTGACGTCCAACAGGACCTGGCCGGCCTGCGGATCACCGATGTCGCGGTCGACCAGGGCGACGTTGCCCGGGCCAGGGGCGGTCTTCACCAGCGCCTTCACGCTTCACCCGCCCATCCCGCGAGCCGGCCCGGTGTCACCGGCCGGGCGGCACACGCGCGATCCCCCGCCTCGCCGGCGCCGTCAGCCCGCACCGCACCCGCATCCGCCGGCGGCGTCAGCCCGCACCGCACCCACATCCGCCGGCAC
>JACCXR010000083.1 GCA_013696915.1 Euzebyaceae bacterium | reverse complement strand
CATGCGCCGTCTCGTCGCCCTCGTGTCCCTCCTCCTGATCGCCTCCGGATCGGTCGCCGTCGCGGCGGAGGACGGCGTGATCGTCAGCGCCGGCTGGCGGCTCGAAGAGGTCAGCGAGGACGGGCGCACGCTCACCCTGCGCTACCGCTCCGGCGGCTGCTACACCCTGGACCGCATCGCGGTGGACGAGACCGAGGACGCGGTGACGCTCGGGGTCCTGCTCCGGAGGCCGACCGAACCCATCTCGTGCCCGTACCCGTCCCCGGAGTCGGCCGACGTGACCCTCGCGGCACCCCTCGGCGACCGGGACCTGCGTCACGCCCCCGTGACGCCCGACACGCCGGTCTCCGAGGCGCCGCGCGCGCGGAGCCGGCTCGCCGGCGCCTCGCGGATCGAGACGGCCGTCGCGATCTCCGCCCACGCCTTCCCCGACGGCGCCGAGGTCGTGTATCTCGCTCGCGCGGACGACCCCGCGGACGCCGTCGCCGGCGGGTCGCTGACCGACGGGCCGATCCTGCTCGTGCCGTCCTGCGGCGACCTCCCGCAGGTCGTGCGCGCCGAGATCGAGCGTCTCGCGCCCGACCGGGTCGTCGCGCTCGGCGGTCCCGCCGCCGTCTGCGACGCGCTGCTCGACGTCGCGGCCGGATACTGAACCTCGTCGCGTCAGGCGACGCCGAGGAGGGTGCGGGCGGTCTCGGGGTCGGCGCGGAACTCCGCCGCCGTCGCGCGGTAGACGATCTGGCCCTTCGTCATGATCGCCACGACGTCGGCGAGCCGCAGCGCCATGCCGAGGTTCTGCTCGACGAGCAGGGCGGGGATCCCCTCGGCGCGCAGCTCGGCGAGCACCTCGACGATGTCGTCGACGATCCTGGGCGCCAGCCCGTCGGACGGCTCGTCGAGCAGCAGCAGCCTGGGGTTGCCGAGCAGCGCCCGCCCGATCGCGAGCATCTGCTGCTCGCCGCCGGACAGCTGGTGCCCGCGGTTGCGGCGGCGGTCCGCCAGCCGCGGAAGCAGGTCGTAGACGCGCTCGCGCGTCCAGGCGCGGTCACCGGCCGCCGCCCGCGCCGCGATGCCAAGGTTCTCCTCGACGGTCAGCGCCGCGAAGACGCGCCGCCCCTGCGGGACCAGTCCGATGCCCGCCCGCGCGATGACGTGCGGCGGCGCCCCGGCCAGCTCGCGGCCGTCGAAGCGCACGGACCCGGAGGTGGGGCGCAGCATGCCCATGACGGCCGAGACCAGCGTCGTCTTGCCGACGCCGTTGCGGCCGAACAGCGCGACGACCTGCTCGCCGCCGACGTCGAGGTCGACGCCCTGCAGCGCGTGGATCACGCCGTAGTGGGCGCTGAGCCCGCGGACCTCCAGCAGGGCGGTCACGGCGCGCGGAACAGCTCCTCGCCGGAACCGCCGCCGAGGTAGGCCTCCTGCACGCCGGCGGACGCGCGGACCTCCTCGGGGGTGCCCTCGGCGAGCATGCGGCCGGCGTGGAGCACGGAGATGCGGCTGGCCACCGCGAAGACGACGTCCATGTCGTGCTCGATCAGCAGCACCGTCAGCGCCGCGGGGAGCTCGGCGACGAGGCCGACGAACGCGCGGCTCTCGGCCGGAGACATCCCGGCGACCGGCTCGTCGAACAGCAGCAGCTGCGGTTCGGTGGCCAGGGCGATCGCGACCTCGAGCTGCCGGCGCTCGCCGTGGGACAGCGCCCCGGCGGTCGCGCCGGCGACGTCGCCGAGGCCGACCGTGGCCAGCAGCCCGTCGGCGCGGTCGGTGACCGCCGTCTCGCGCGCGGCGGGGCGCAGGACGCGCCGGGCCACGCCGGCGTGGTGCTGCACGGCGATCGCGACGTTGTCGAGGACGCTGAGCCCGTCGAAGAGGTTGCTGTGCTGGAACGTCTTCGCGATGCCGCGGCGGGCGCGACGGTGCTCCTCCATGGTGGTGACGTCCGCGCCGTCGAGCAGGATGCGGCCGCCGCTCACCCGGCTGCGGCCCCCGACGAGGTCGAACAGGGTCGTCTTGCCGGCCCCGTTCGGGCCGATCAGCGCCCGCCGCTCGCCCCGCTCGACGCGCAGGTCCACGCCGTCCACGGCGAGCAGCGAACCGTACGCCTTCGACACGCCCCGCAGTTCCAGCACGGCGGCCGTGGTCACAGCGATGCCTCCTGACCGCCGGCGCCGGCGATCGAGCCCGCGGTCGCCGCAGCCGGGCGGGCGCGCCGCAGGAGCCCGGCGGCGCCGCGCGGGAGGAAGTAGACGAAGCCGATGAAGACGAGCCCCAGCAGGAGCTCCCAGTGCTGGAACCGCGAGGACAGCTCGTCGCGGATCAGCAGCACCAGGGCGGCGCCGGCGACCGGCCCGTACAGGGTGCCGGAGCCGCCCATGATCACCATGATGAGCACGAGCGCGGAGATCTCGAACGAGACGTTCGTCGGCGAGATGAACCGCTGGTGCTGCACGAACAGCGCGCCGGCGAACCCGCCGACGGCGCCGGCGGCGCAGAAAGCGGCGAGCTTGTAGCCGAGCACCGAGTAGCCGATCGACCGCATGCGCGCCTCGTTCTCCCGCAGGCCCACGAGCGACCGCCCGAAGGGCGATGTCACCAGGCGGTGCAGCAGGAAGTAGCCGAGGGCGAACGCGGCCAGGACGTAGTAGTAGAAGACCAGCGGACCGTCGAGCAGCAGGCCCCGGTCACCCGGCAGCAGCGCGAACCGCGGGACCGACAGCCCGTTCGCGCCTCCGGTGACCGGCGCCCACGTGACCGCCAGGCTGAACAGCAGCTGCGCGAACGCGAGCGTCAGCATCAGGAAGTAGACGCCGCGGGTGCGCACCGCCAGCCACCCCGTGGCGCCGGCGACCGCGAGCGCCCCGACCGTCGCCGCGAGCAGACCGACCGGTGCGCTGTCGGTCATCCCGCGCGCGGCCAGCGCGGCGACGTAGCCGCCGACCCCGAAGTAGGTGGCGTGACCGAGGGACGGCAGCCCGGTGTAGCCGACGAGCACGTCGAGGCTCGCGGCGAGCAGCCCGAAGATGAGGATCTCGGTGAGCAGGCCGGTGCGGAAGTCGTTGAGCGGCAGCGGCGCCACGAGCAGGACCGCCGCGATCACGGCGACGCGCGCCCACGGCGGCGGCCGCCTCACGCCGTCACGTCGCCGAACAGGCCCTCCGGCCGCACGAGGAGGACCACGGCCATCGCACCGAAGAGCAGGAAGGCCGCCAGCTGGGGCACGAGCGCGACGCCGAGGGACTGGACCTGCCCGATCAGCAGCGCGCCGGCGAACGCCCCCTTGATCGAACCGAGTCCCCCGATCACGACGACGATCAGCGCGAGGATCAGCACCTCCCAGTCCAGGCCCGGGTTGACCGCGAGCACCGGCCCGCCGATGACTCCGCCGAACGCCGCGAGCGCGGACCCGATCGCGAACACCGCGACCAGCACCCGGCCGACGTTGATCCCGAGGGCCGACACCATCGCGCGGTCCTCGACGGCCGCGCGCACGACCGCGCCGAGCTGGGTGCGCTCGAACAGGGCGTAGACGGCCCCGGCGATCGCCAGCCCGACGACGATGACGGCCAGCCGGTAGGTGGGGTAGGCGTGACCCACGATGTTGGTGCTGCCGCGCAGGAAGGCCGGCGGGGGCACCGACCGGAAGTCGTTGCCCCACACGATCGACGCGATGTCGGACAGCACGAACGCGATTCCCAGCGTCAACAGTGCCTGGTCCAGGTGACCGCGGCCGGAGATCGGGCGGAGCGCGGCCGTAAGTCCCCCGCCGAGCAGCACGCCGAGCACGACTGCGGCCAGCACCGCGACGACGAACCCGGTGCCGTCGCCGGCGAACTGGAACGCCATGTAGGCGCCGAGGAGGAAGACCGCGCCGTGGGCAAGGTTCAGCACGTCGGCCAGGCCGAAGATCAGCGACAGCCCGACGGCCATGGTGAACAGCAGCAGGCCGCGGGCCACCCCGTTGAGGATGCTGATCAGGTTGGCGTCGAGCCAGCCGACGAGGGACTCCATCGGGGTGTGCGGCCTAGCCGGGGTCGGGGAACGGGCCGAGATCCTCGAGGACCGCGTTGCCCAGCCCGCCGTCGACCTCCTGCACCTCGCGCAGGTAGAAGTTCTGGATCGGGTTGTGCGTCACCGGGTCCATCTCGAAGGGGCCGCGGGGGCTGTCGAGCGCGCCGATGTTCGCCATCGCGTCGACGAGCGCGTCGACGTCGGCGGTGTCGCCGCCCAGCTCCCCGAGGGCCAGGTCGATCAGCTGCGCCGCGTCGTAGGACTGGACGGTGTAGACGGTCGGCTGCTCACCGTACGCGGCCTCGTAGGCCTCGACGTAGGCGCTGTTGGTGGGGTTGTCGAGCAGCGGCGTGTAGTGCAGGCTCGTGCGCAGGCCGAGTGCCGCGTCGCCCTGCGCCTCGAGGACGCCTTCGTCGGTGAGGAACCCCGGCCCGATCAGCGGCAGCGTGTCCTTCAGCCCGAAGTCGCGGTACTGCTGCACGAACGTGATCGCCTCGCCGCCCGCGAAGAACGCGAACACCGCCTGCGCCCCGGCGTTGCCGATCTCCGACAGGAACGGCTGGTAGTCCTGGGTGGTCCCGAACGGGGGCAGTCCCCCCGTGAGCACGGTCCCGCCGGCGGCCTCGAACGACTCCCGGAAGGCCGCAATGTCCTCGGCTCCGGCCGCGTAGTCGGGTGCGATGACGTACATCCCCTCCTGCGCGACGTTGTCGTACGCCCACTGGCCCAGCGAGTACGTCGACTGCCAGTTCGAGAAGGACGTCCGGAAGATGTACGGCGACTTCGCCGCCCGGGTGATGTCGTTCGCTCCGGCGTTCGAGATGATCAGCGGCACCTGGGCCTCGTGGAAGAGGTCGCGCACTCCGAGGGCGACCGCGGAGCTGACGATGCCCGTCACCATCGCGACGCGGTCCTCGTTCAGCAGCTTCTGCGCCTTGCGCAAGCCCACCTCGGGGTTGGCCTCGCTGTCCTCCTCGACGACCTCGACCGGGCGGCCGCCGAGCGCGCCGTCGTGCTGGTCGAGGTAGAGCTGGAAGCCGTTGCGCATGTCCTCACCGAGCGAGGCGTAGACGCCGCCGGTCGGGATGAGCAGGCCGATCTTCAGCGGCTCTCCGGCGGCGGCGGTGGGGCTTTCGGTCCCGGTCTCGGTCGCGGTCTCGGTCACGGAGGCTGTGGCGGCCGGCGTCGTCGCGGCGCCGGTCGGCGTCCCAGCCGGCGTGGTTCCGCCGGTCGCGGTCGGCGCGGCGCCCTCCTCGACGCCGGAACCGCAGGCGGCGAGCAGGCCGGGCACCGCGGCGGCGGCACCGATCGTCGTTGCGCGCTGCAGGAACAACCGCCGGCTGATGCCCTTGCGCTGGTCCATGAGTTCCCTCCCGATCGGATCGGCTCTGCGTCGGTGCACGGTAACCCGGCGGGGGAGGGTAGCGCTTGCGGACGCGAGTCTTGACCCGCCCCGGCGGCCGCCTCAGCACTCGAGTGCGACGTTGACGCGGGATATGGCGCCAACGTCGCATTGGGATCCGGTCGGACGGGGATCGAGCGGGAAGAACCGATCCCCGCGGGCGCGCCGGCGACGTGCGCGGGGATCGAGCGGGAGGAAGCGATCCCCGCGGGCGCGCGGTGGCGTCGGCGGGGACCGCGGTCACCGGGCCGTCGACCCGGGGCTGATCAGTGGTCCTGCTCCGGGGCCCTAGTCCACGCCCTGGTCCGCCGGCAGCGCCTCGCCGTCGGAGCGCACCCACGGCACCGCCTCGGCGGTCTCGGGCAACAGCGAGCGGCGTGGGTCGCGGGTCAGGCGCCGGTCCAGCCGCAGGACGACGAACTCGCTGTCGTCCGGCCGGCCGGAGCCGACGTGCCGCCCGACGCTGAACGGGAAGTTGTTGTCGTTCATGACGCCGACCCAGCGCCGGTTGTAGACGACCAGGCTCTCGATCGTCACGAACGGGAACGCGAAGCTCCGCCCCAGTCCGACGTCGCCCGGTGCCCCGTCGCCGGTGAGCCGGTTCGGGTCGTCGATGCGCAGCAGGTCCGCGACGAGCCGCTTGGTGACGGGTTCTCCCGGCTCGCCGAGCCGGATCTCGAAGATCGCCTTGAACCCGTCGAGGTCGCCCTGGGTGTTGTCGCGCTCGATCAC
>JACCXR010000074.1 GCA_013696915.1 Euzebyaceae bacterium | reverse complement strand
AGATCCCCTGCCCCGGCGGGCCGCTGCCGGCCGCGACCCGGTCGCTGGCGCGAGCGCCCGGCTCGGACTGGGCGCCGCCGCTGACCGCCGCCTCCCGCGGCGGGACGGACACGCTGGCCGGGTCCGGGCCCGTCCCGCTGCCCGGGGTGCCGACGATCTGGCCCTCGGTCATGTCCTCGTCGCCGCGCGTCTGCTCCACGGGCGACTCCCCCGGCGCAGCCTGCTCCGGCGGTTCGATGACCCCGCCGTGCCTGCTGCCGGCCGCCGCCGTGTCGGTCGCCTCGGCGACCGTGTCGCCGCTGCGGGACTCATCCTCTGGTGTGCCGGCCATGGTCTCCTCCGGGGTCGAATCCGCTGTCGAAACGAGCATCTGCTGCAGGTTGGCGGAGAACTGCTCGACGATCTGCTGGGCGACGTCGCCGATGATGCCCTGGCCCATGGCCGCGGCCCGGCCCGACAGCTTCAGGTCGGTGTGGACCGTGCCTTGGGTCTGGACGTCGTCGCCGGTCAGCCGCAGCTCCACGGTGGCGTCGGCGGTGCCCTGCCCGCGCGTCTCCTTGCCCTTGCCGCGCATGACGGCCCGCCGCTGCTCCTCGTCGCGCTCGACCACCTCGACCTGGCCGCGGTACTGCATGGAGACGGGCCCGACCCGCACCTTCATGCCGACCCGGTAGGCGTCCTCGCCGATCTGGGCCAGGACCTGCGCGCCGGGGACGCATGCGGTGACGCGGTCGACGTCGAAGAGCGCCGCCCACACGTCGTCGATCGGTGCGTGGACCGTGAACGTGGTGTCGATCTTCATATGGCGTTCCTCCTGGTCCGCCGGGGCTCGGCGACGGCGGCGACGACCGCGTCGAGGGCCTCGAGGCTGTGGCCGCTCACGAACGCGTCGCAGTGGGGCAGCGCGGCGGACATGCCGCCCGCGAGCGGAGCGAAGCCGGGAGCCGCCCGACGCGGGTTCACCCAGACGATGCGGTGCGCCAGCCGCCCGAGCCGCGCCATCTGCACGCCGACGTGCTCCGGCTCGTCCCGTTCCCACCCGTCCGACAGGATCACGACGACCGCCCCGCGCGCCATCCCGCGCCGTCCGTGGTCGTCGACGAAGGCACCGAGCGCGGCCGCCAGCCTGGTGCCGCCGGACCAGTCGGGCGCCAGTGCGCCCGCGCGGGCCAGGGCCGCCTCGACGTCGGAGCCGGCGAGCGCAGCCGTGACCCGGGTGAGCCGGGTGGCGAACACGAACGCCTCCGCTCGCCCCCCGGCGACCGCGCCCTGGAGCAGCTGGAGAAACACTCGGGCGTAGGGCTCCATCGACCCCGAGATGTCGCACAGCAGCACCAGCCGGCGGGGTCGCAGCCGCCTGCTCCGGGACGCGAGACGGACAGGGTCGCCGGCGCTGCGCACGCTGCGCCGCAGGGTCCGCCGCAGGTCGAGCCGGTCGCCCCGGCGGTCGGGGCGCCGCCGGCGGGACCGGCGTGGCGGGGTCGCCAGCGCCAGCCGGCGGGCCAGGCGGCGTACGTCCGCCAGCTCGTCGGGGTCAAGGTCCGCAAAGGCGGTGGAGGACAGACGCTCTTCGGGGCTGGCGAGCGCGAGCAGGGCCTGTAGTTCGGGGCCGCCGTCCGCCGGGTCCTGCCGGACGCCCGCAGAGGGCGTCGAGCGCGGCGGCGCCCGGCCGGACTCCGGGGCTGGTGTGGCGCGGGGCTGCGGCGGCCGCGCGCGCGCCGCCGGGGGAGCGTTGGGGTCGCCGCGGCGATCGGCGGGATCGGAAGGGGGGGCGGCCCCGGACCCGAAGACCGCCGCGAACACCCGGTCGAAGGTCTCGAGCTGTCGCACGTCGGCGACCAGGCTCACCCGGGCGGTCCAGTACAGCCGGTCGCGGTCGGCGGGCGGCGCCAGCGCCAGCGCCCGCGCGAGCACCCCGGCCCGCTGCGGGGTCACCGGCATCCCGGCGCTGCGCAGGGCGTCGCCGAAGCGCACCGCGAGCGCCGCGGGCTCGACGAAGAGCGTTCCGGGCCCGGCACGGCCTCCCGCCTCACCATTCCCATGGCGGTCGCCGGCGCGACCGCCGCCACCGAGATCATGAGAATCGCCTCCGCGGGCTCCGGCGATTCGCGCGTCAGGCACGGTCCGCCCCCACCAGCCAGGCGGTGCCGCGGGCGAGGGCGAGCTCGGCGTCCTCGCGGTACTTCAGCACGGATCCCAGGGTGCGCTCGGCCGCGCCGGCGTCGAGCCGCTCGACGCCCAGCAGCGTGAGCGCGGCCACCCAGTCGATCGTCTCGGCCATCCCCGGCGGCTTCTGGACCTCAAGCGACCGCAGCCGCGTGACGGCGCCCGCCACGTCGAGCGCGAGCGGCCGGGCGCTGCCCGGCACGCGGCGGCGCACGATCTCGGTGGCCCGTCCGGGGTCGGGGTAGTCGATCCAGTGGTAGAGGCAGCGGCGCTTCAGGGCGTCGGCCAGGTCCCGGGTCCGGTTGGACGTCAGGACCACCACGGGCGGGTGTGACGCCCGGATGGTGCCGACCTCGGGGACGGTGACGGCGCTCTCGGCGAGCAGCTCGAGCAGGAACGCCTCGAACTCGTCGTCCGCGCGGTCGAGCTCGTCGACGAGCAGGACCGCGGGGCGTGGACCGGGGTGCTCGACCGCCTGGAGCAGCGGCCGGCGGACCAGGTACGCCTCGCCGAACAGCTCACGCTCGTCGAGGTTGCGGTCCTGCGCCTCGGCCAGACGGATGCCGAGCAGCTGGCGGGGGTAGTTCCACTCGTACAGCGCCTCCGCCACGTCGATGCCCTCGTAGCACTGCAGGCGAATGAGCGGCGTGTCGAGGACGCCGGCGAGCGCCTTGGCGGCCTCGGTCTTCCCCACCCCCGCCTCGCCCTCGAGCAGCACCGGCTGAGGCAGGCGCACCGCCAGGAACAGCGCGGTCGCCAGCCCCTCGTCGACCAGGTAGTCCACGCCTTCGAGGGCGTCCGCGAGCGTGCCGACGTCGGGCACGAGCGCCTCCACCGCCGGCGGCGCGCCCGACCTCGAGGCGAGGCTCATGCGGCGCGGTGGGCTCGGCGGCAGCCCTCGCCGCAGAACCAGATCCGCTCGCCGTCGACGTCGAGGTGGGGGGAGGCGTCGACCGCGGCGACGGTCATGCCGCAGACCGGGTCGACCGCGGTGGCCGGGGGTGCGGGGATGTCCGGCCGTCGGCGAGCGCGCTCGGCGACGATCTCGCTCAGGATCGACAGCGCGATCTCGGGGGCGGTGCGGGCCCCGAGCGGCAGGCCGGCGGGGGAGTGCACGCGCGCCAGGTCCGCGGGGGAGACGTCGAGGGCGTCGAGCACCGCCGTTCCGCGGGTCCGGCTGGCGACGAGGCCGACGTAGGGGATGCCGGCCTGCAGCGCCGCGGTGAGCGCGGCCTCCTCGCCGCGGCCGTGCGAGGCGACCACCAGGGCGGCGTCGTCGGTGTCCGGGGGGGCCACCCCGTCGTCCGCGCTGACGGCGACGTCGAATCCGAGCGGCGGGGCCAGCGTGGCGAGGGCCCGCCCGACGGGGGTGTCGCCGACCACGACGATGCGCGGCGGAGGCCGGCGCGGCTCCAGGAAGATCTCCAGCGCCCCGCCGGACAGGCAGGGGTTGGCGACGGTGATCGCGCCCGACTCGACGGAGGTGCTCTCGGCGTCCGGCACGATCCGCAGCAGCAGCGGTTCGCCGGTCTCGAGCACCTGCAGGCCGTGGGTCCGCACCGACGACTCCGAGCACGCGCCGCCGACGAACCCCTCGATCCGTCCGTCGGGCAGGACCAGCGCGGTGTCGCCGGCGTGGACGCTGGTGGGGTGCTGTGCCCGCACGACGGTCGCCCGCACGAACGGGAGGCGGTCGCGGGTGAGCGCGGCCGCGCGCTCCGCCAGGGTGTCGGTGGTCGTCACACGGGTGGCTCCGGCCGGCCCTGCATCGCCGCCCAGACCCGCGCGGGTGTGCAGGGCATGTCGACATGGCGCAGGCCGAACGGCTGCAGCGCGTCGACGACCGCGTTGACGATCGCCGGCGGCGATCCGACGGTCGCGGACTCGCCGACCCCCTTCGCCCCGATCGGGTGGTGCGGCGACGGGGTCACGGTGTGGCCGGTCTCCCAGTCCGGGACCTCCATCGCCGTGGGGATCAGGTAGTCCATGAACGACCCGCCGAGGCAGTTGCCCTCCTCGTCGAAGGCGATCATCTCCATCAGCGCCATCCCGACGCCGTCCGCGAGACCGCCGTGGATCTGGCCCTCGATGATCATCGGGTTGATGCGCGTCCCGCAGTCGTCGACGGCGATGAAGCGCCGGACCTTCACCACGCCGGTGCCGGGATCGATGTCGACGACGCAGATGTACGCCCCGAAGGGGAACGTGAGGTTCGGCGGGTCGTAGGTGATCTGCGCCTCGAGCGAGCCCTCGACGCCCTCGGGCAGCGCGACCGTGCCGTGCGCCGCCATGGCGATCTCCGCCACGGTCTTGCTCTGCTCCGGGTCGCCTTTGACGAACCAGCGGCCCTTCTCCCATTCGAGGTCCTCCGGGCGCGCCTCGAGCATGGCGCCGGCGATGAGCTTGGCCTTCTCGCGGACCTTGCGCGACACCAGCGACACCGCGGCGCCGCTGACCGGCGTCGACCGGCTGCCGTAGGTGCCGAGGCCGAACGGCGTCTGGTCGGTGTCGCCGTGGACGACCTCGATGTCCTCCGGCGGGATTCCGAGCTCCTCGGCGACGATCTGGGCGAAGGTCGTCTCGTGACCCTGGCCCTGGGTCTGCACGGACAGGCGCACGACGGCCTTGCCGGTCGGGTGCACCCGCAGCTCGGCGCCGTCGCCCATGCCGAGCCCGACGATGTCCATGTGCTTGCGCGGGCCGGCGCCGACGGTCTCGGTGAAGAACGCGATGCCGATGCCCATGAGCTCGCCGCGCTCCCGCGCCTGCGCCTGCTCGTGGCGGAGCTCGTCGTAGCCGGCCATGTCGAGCGCCTTGCGCATCGCGGTCTCGTACTCGCCGGAGTCGTACTCCCAGCCGGTGGCGTTCGCGTACGGGAACTGCTCGGGGCGGATGAAGTTGCGCAGCCGCAGCTCGGCGGGGTCCATTTCGAGCTCGGCGGCCAGGACGTCGACCATCCGCTCGACCAGGTACACGGCCTCGGTGACGCGGAACGAGCAGGCGTAGGCCACGCCGCCGGGGGCCTTGTTCGTGTACACGCCGGTGACCGTGCAGTGCGCGGCCTCCAGGTCGTAGCTGCCGGTGAAGATGTGGAAGAACCCGGCGGGGTACTTCGTCGGCTGGGCGGTGGCGTTGAAGGCGCCGTGGTCGGCGAGGACGTTGGTGCGCACGGCCAGGATCCGCCCGTCGCGGGTGGCGGCGATCTCCCCGTGCATGAGGTAGTCGCGCGCGAACGAGGTGCTCATGAGGTTCTCGGAGCGGTCCTCGACCCACTTCACCGGCCGGCCGGTGACGATCGAGCCCACGACGGCGCAGACGTAGCCCGGGTAGATCCCGACCTTGTTGCCGAACCCGCCGCCGATGTCGGGGGCGACGACCCGGATCTTGTGCTCGGGGATCCCGGCGACGAGTGCGTAGAGCGTGCGGTGGGCGTGGGGTGCCTGGGTGGTCTCGTACAGCGTCAGCTTGCCGTCGACGGCGTCGTAGTCCGCGACCGCCCCGCAGGTCTCCATCGGGGCGGGATGGACGCGCGGGTAGACCATGTCCTGGCTGACGACGACGTCGGCGCGGGCGAACACCTCGTCGGTGGCGGCGCGGTCGCCCGCCTCCCAGTCGAAGATGTGGTTGTCGGTCCTGCCCTCGAGGTCGTCGCGGATGACCGGCGCGTCGGGCTCGAGGGCTCTGCGTGCATCGACGACCGGGGGGAGGACGTCGTACTCGACGTCGATGAGCTCGAGCGCGTCACGGGCCGCGTAGCGGTCGTCGGCGACGACGAAGGCGACCTCCTGGCCCTGGAAGCGCACCTTGTCCGTCGCCAGGATCGCCATCACGTCGGCCGACAGCGTCGGTGCCCAGGCCAGGTTGAGGCCCTCGAGGTCCTTGCCGGTGATGACCGCGTGTACGCCGGGGTGAGCGAGCGCCGCCGACGTGTCGACCGAGATCAGCCGGGCGTGGGCGTACGGCGAGCGCAGCATCGCGCCGTGCAGCATCCCGGGCAGGGTGACGTCGTCGAGGTAGTGGCCCTTGCCGCGGATGAAGCGGGGGTCCTCCTTGCGCTGCAGCCGGCCGAACCCGATCGGCCGGTCCTCGGCGGCTGCCGCGGGGTTGGCGGCGCGCTCTGTCATCGTCAGCGGGGTCACAGCGGTCATGCGGGAACCCCTTCGGGTCGGGAGGACTCGGCGGGATGCTTCGCGGCCCATTGGATGGAGCGGACGATCGTGGCGTAGCCGGTGCAGCGGCAGATCTGCCCGGAGATCGCCTCTCGGATCGTGTCCTCGTCAGGGTCGGGATTCTTGTCCAGCAGCGCCCGGGCGGTGAGCATCATGCCCGGAGTACAAAAGCCGCACTGCAGACCGTGCTCCTCCATGAAGCCCTGCTGCACCGGGTCGAGCGTGCCGCCCACAGCCAGTCCCTCGACGGTGCGGATCTCGTGCCCGGCAGCCATCGCGGCGAGCACCGTGCAGGACTTCACCGGTGCGCCGTCCATGAGCACGCTGCACAGTCCGCAGTTGCTCGTGTCGCAGCCCCAGTGCGTGCCGGTGAGACCCAGCACGTCGCGCAGGAAGTGCACGAGCAGCACCCGCGGCTCGACGTCCCTGGTGACGGAGTCACCGTTGACGGTCATCGTGATCTGCACGTTCAGCTCCCCTGTCCCGCGGTGGCCATGACACGTTCGACCGCTCGGCGCAGGACCCGGCGGGTCAGCTCGTCGGCGAGATGTCGCTTGTAGGCCTCGGTGCCGCGCTGGTCGGCGACCGGGTTGCAGTCCTCGGCGGCGAGCCGTCCTGCCTTGGCGTACAGCTCCTCGCTGGGCTGCTGGCCGCGCACCGCGTCCGCGGCGCGGGTCGCCGTACCGCCGTCCAGCCCGACCGCGGTCAGGCCGATCGTGACGTCTTCGATCTGCCCGTCGGAGCCCATCGTCACCGAGGCACCCGCGGCGGTGGTGGCCCAGTCGCCGACGCGCCGCTCGACCTTGGTGTAGGCGCTCGCCGTGCGCGCCCGGATCGGCCAGCGGACCTCGGTCAGGATCTCGTTCTGCTCGACGCTGGTCTCGTACGGTCCGCGGTGCAATTCGCGCATCGGGACGGTTCGCTCGCCGTTCGGCCCGCGGATCACCAGTTCGGCCCGGAGCACATGGCACACCGTCGACAGGTCCTCGGCCGGATCGGCCTGGCACAGCGATCCGCCGATCGTCCCGCGGTTGCGCACCAGCGGGTCGGCAATCGTCTGCTCGGCGTCGCGCACGATCGGGAACACCCTGGCGATGAAATCGGATTCCAGCAGGCTCACGTGCCGGGTCAGCGCGCCGACCCGTACGGTATCGCCGTCGGAGGTGATGTAGTCGAGGTCGGCCAGGTCGTTGATGTCGATCAGCCATTCCGGTCCGGCCAGCCGCAGCTTCATCATCGGCAGCAGGCTGTGCCCGCCGGCGATGATGCGGGCCTCCTCGCCGTGTTCGGCGAGCAGCTGCAGGGCGTGGTCGACGCTCTCGGCGCGGGCGTAGTCGAACGCGGCCGGAATCTGCATGGCAGCCCACCTTTGGCGCACCGGACGGGGTGCTGGTGCGGCCCCGTGTCGGCGTGAGCCTAAACCGAGCGAACCGGTGGCGTCACGGCTTCGCCCCAGGCCATCTCCTCGCCGCGCGCGGTCCGGCGCAGATCGGCGTTAGGTCAGGATGGCGGCATGACTCCGATCGCGTCTGACG
>JACCXR010000037.1 GCA_013696915.1 Euzebyaceae bacterium | reverse complement strand
AGCGGAGGAAGCCGACAGTATCAGGCGCTGCTCACCGACCAGGGCGAAGCGGACCGGCCAGGGCAGAAGTTGTACGTGCCAACGCAGTCGGCGAACAGTTGTCGCTGACCGGCGGCGGGGCTGGGCCAGGTGAGGAAGGGAAAGTTGCCGCCGGCCACCGCGCCGACGAGGACGTTGATCGTTTCCCTCTGGTGAGAGTCGTCCATTTTGACCGTTCACAACAGCCTGTCCACCCCGCCCCCCTGGTCGCCGCGTGTGCGAGGGGTGAAAGCCGGCCATCGACGCGCTCGGACCCATCTCGGACAGGACCGACCCGGGCAGGGGTCAACCCGCGCGACGACCGGATCGTGCACATGGGCCCGCACCAACACGTCGACCCCGCTCTTGGCCACGCCGTGGAGATGGGATCTGGTGGCGGCAGCCACCGTTCCGGGCCACTGACGCTCTGGCCGCTCGACGCCGGCCGTGACCAGGACGCGGTCAAGTTGCTACACAGCCTGCGAAGGCGCCGCGGGGGCGCTGATCGGGTGAGGAGGCGCAGCACGGCCAGCCATCGAACCGTCAGCGTGGCTACGGAGTGAGGCGCGGAGCATGTGGCCCCTCACCAAGGTCGACGGGCGGGACCTCGAACCGCTGGTCGAACGCATCAGCACCCTCGATGGCGAAAGCGGCAGCGTGGCCCGAGAACGTGGCAGTGAACAGGTTGAAGAGCCCGCGTTGCCCGAGCAGCACGTCGAACCAGGCGACCCAGTGGCTCGCGACCACCACATCGGCTTCCCACGCGACCGGCTCGACGTCCAAACCCGCGGGCGGCAGCAGCGACAACGACACCGAGGCTGGGTAAGCGTCCTGCTCTCGACCGGCGAAGGCAAGCTCGACGGGTTTCGACCTGTCGGAGTCCATCCCGAGGTCGTCAGCGACCTTCGGGGACAGGATGGTGTGCTGGGATCCCGTGTCCGCCATCGCCACGTACTCGGTCACGGCGAAGTCAACGAGCACCCTCGATATCGGGCGCAGCGCATGATCTTGACCCTGTGGGTCGGACTGGTACGGGTAGACCCAGCGCAGGGGAGGTCAGCCCGAACCGACGAGCTCGGGCTCGTCCTCGGTCGGCACGCGCATGACCACCGCGCGGGTGCCGGTCGCTCGTTGCCACGCGACGACCTCCTCGTGCGTGTCGCGCACCAAGAGAATGCGCGGCGGCTGGGCGTTCGAGTCGATGGCCACCCACCTGCCGCGGTGGTCGAGCACCTCTCGTGGGATGAGCGGGCCGTGTCACTCCGCCATAGCGTCCACCACCTTGCTGTCTGACTCTCTACAGCAACGGTACCGGCGCGCCGCACGCAGTTCGCCGCCTCGCTACGTAGAACGCAGAGCGTTTCGAGGTAGCCCCCTGGCCAGCTAGAGATGCCCGGCCGTCGGCGAGGCCGACCCCGGCGCGCGGCCCGGTCGGCTTCTGAGGCCGTTTCCGACCGGCTTCGACATGGTGTTCTTGAGTTTGGACGCTCCGCTGAGCCCGGTCGCCGTCGTCGGGGCGGGTTTCCGGGTGTCAGCGGCGGTTGTTACCTGATGTGCCCTACCTACTACTTGTTGACGGCATCCTTGAAGCCCTTGCCCGGCTTGAAGGCGGGGGCCTTGGAGGCGGCTACCTGGATCTCGGCGCCGGTCTGGGGGTTGCGGCCGGTGCGGGCGGCGCGCTCGCGCAGCTCGAAGTTGCCGAACCCGGTCAGCGACACCTTGTCGTTGCGGCCCACGGCGGACTGGATGGTGTCGAGGATGGCGTCGAGCGCCGACTGGACATCGCCCTTGGACATACCGGAGGAGGACGCGGCGGCGTCGACGAGCTCGGACTTGTTCATGGTGTTCCCTTTCATCAGGCGGATCGGAAGGTCGCTGGGGCGGCGGCTGGCCCGCAGACTGCGGCGGCCGGTTCCCCGGAGCCGACGGGCTACGTTGCCCGCTCCGGCCGCGAAAGGCAAGCCTCCTCGGCATTGAGGACCCAGACGGCGGGCGGGCAGCGTCTACTCTGCCGGAAAGCCCCGAGCGTCGCCGTCCAGGAGGAACCGTGTCCGCGGAGCTGCTGTTCGCCGTCTTCCCGCTGGTGTTCTTCCTGCTGGTGATGGTGTTCGTCGTGGGCGGGACGGCGCTGTGGATCTGGATGCTCGTGGACGCGGTGCAGGTGCCCGACGACCGGCTCTACCGCAGCGGCAACAAGGTGACGTGGATCCTCGTTATCGCGCTCACCCAGATCCTCGGCGCCGCGATCTACTACTTCGCCGGCCGGCCGACGGCCGAGGCCAGGGCCTGGTACCGGTCGCAGTTCGGTCCGCCCCCCGGGTGGGGGCCGCCGGCGCCGTACCAGGGCCCGCCCACGTACCAGAGCCCCTTGGGGAACCCGCCGCCGCAGCAGACCCCGCCCCCACCGCCCTGAGCGGCCTACAGCCCCGCCAGGACGGCCGGCGGGAGGCCGAGGAGCTCGGCGAGCCGGAAGATGGTCGCGTCGGCGCTGCGGTGCACCACCCCCGCCATGCCAACGGCCTCCGCGGCGGCCACGTTGGTGTCGATGTCGTCGACGAACACGCAGTCGGCCGGATCGAGCCCCAGCCGCCGGGCAGCCAACCGATAGATCGGCGGGTCGGGCTTGCGCAGACCGACCTCGCCGGAGATCACGACGGCGTCGAACAGGGCCGGGAAGCGGTCGCGGGGGTAGCTGTCGCGGCCCCAGCTGTTCGACAGCAGGCCCGTGCGCACGCCCGCGGCCCGGACGGCCGCCACCGCGCCCAGCATCCGCTCGTCGGCGTGCACGGAGGCGAAGAGCCGGTCGATGAGCCTATCCGGATCCACGGTCACGCCGGACCGGCGCGTCAGCGCCTCCGCGAGACCGGCGGCGAACGCCTCCCCGGTCAGGCTCCCCGTCTCGACGAGGTGGACCGGCCCCGTGCCGGCGGGGGTGTCGTACGCCTCGATGAACACCTCCCGCACGAGGTCGCGGTCCAGTCCCGCCTCGGCGCAGAACGCCCGGAACGACCGGCCGACGGAGGTCGTGAGGACGCCCCCGTAGTCGACGAGTAGGCCGCTACGCACCGCACCACTCCCTCGCCCGCGATGCCATCGCGGGGACGGCGTGCTCGAGGACGGCGAACCAGTCGCTGTCGGCTTTGCCGGCGCGGTAGCGCTTGTACAGACCCTCCGACAGGATCGCGAGCTTCCACAGCGCGAGCGTCCGGTAGAAGGTCAGGTCGGTCATCGGGAACCCGGTGCGCTCGGTGTATCGAGCGATCAGCTCGCTGCGGCGCGGGAAGCCGGGCAGCTGGGTCGGCTGGGGCAGCCCGCGGACGTTGTCCTCGCCCGGCTCCGGCCAGAACACCATGAGGTATCCGAGATCGGCGAGCGGGTCGCCCAGGGTGGCCATCTCCCAGTCGAGGATCGCCGCCAGCCGCACCGGCGGCGGCGCCGCGAAGACCGCGTTGTCCAGTTTGTAGTCGCCGTGGACGATCGCGGACGGGCTCCGAGCGGGCACGTGGGCCTCCAGCCAGCCGCGGACCGCCTCGACGTCGTCGAGGGGCCGCGTCTGCATCACTCCCCACTGCGTCGCCCAGCGGGCGACCTGCCTGGCGGTGTACCCCTCGGGGCGGCCCAGCCCGCCGAGGCCGACGGCCGCGTAGTCCGTCGTGTGCAGCTCGGCCAGCGCGTCCACCATCTCGAAGCCGAGCTGCCGCCGGTCCTGCTCGGCGAACTGCGGCGGCAGCACGTCGCGTATGACCACGCCGTCGACCACCTCCATGAGGTAGAACGGCACGCCCAGGACGGACGGGTCGTCGCACACGAGCACCGGCCGCGGCGCCCGCACCGCCGTGGCGGCGAGGGCGGACAGGACGCGGTACTCGCGCAGCATGTCGTGGGCCGTCGCCGGCAGCTCACCGAGCGGCGGGCGGCGCAGCACCCACGCGCCGGCGCCGCGCTCCACCCGGAAGGTGAGGTTCGACTTCCCGAGACCGATCTTCTCCACGCACAGCGGCCGGCCCCGGCCCTGGTCGAGGTGCGCGTCGAGGTACTCCCCGAGCGGGCCGGCCGGCACCAGCGTCTCGACGTCGATCACGTGGACGACCTCCCGCGGCGGGATTGCGGCCGGCGTGGCGCCCGTGCTACCAACTAGCCACGGGGACCGACCGCGGTCAACCGTAGGGGGCGTCATCGGCATGGGTCAATCAGGTCGCGTCACCGCACCGCTCGGCGCCGGTGGGTGACCCGCTGGGTGTGCCTCGACGTCGGCGAGTGCCTGGTCGACGAGACGCGGGTCTGGTCGACGTGGGCGGACGTGCTCGGCGTCCCGCGCTTCACGCTCATGGCGACGCTCGGCGGGTGCGTCGCCCGTGGCGAGGACCACGAGCGGGTGTTCGACCGGCTGGGGCGGTCGGACTGGCGAGCGCTGGAGTCGGAGAAGGAGGCGGCTTTCGGCGGGTTTCGCTCCGGCGACCTCTACCCGGACGCGCTGCCGACCCTCGCGCGGCTCCGCCAGGGCGGCTACCGGCTCGCGGTGATCGCCAACCAGCCGGCCGCGCGCCACGGCCAGCTGGCCGCGCTCGGCGTGAACGCCGACGTGATGGCGATGAGCGGGCGCCTCGGCGTCGCCAAGCCAGACCCGGCGTTCTTCGCCCGGGCGCTGGAACTCATGGCGTCGCCCGACCCGGCCGACGTCGCGTACGTCGGCGACCGCGTCGACAACGACGTCCGGCCTGCGGCCGCGGCCGGCATGCGGGCCGTCCGGATCCGGCGGGGACCCTGGGGCCTGCTTCAGGACGACACCGACGGTGTCGCCGCGCTGGTCGTCGGTTCGCTCGACGAGCTCGCCGCCCGGATGCCGGAGGCCTTCACGCCGTGACCACCGGGGAGGCGGTGCTCGCGGAGCTCGACCGGCTGGGACTGGCGTTCGAGCTGATCGACTGCGACCCCGCCCTGTCGGACACGGAGGCCTTCTGCGCCGCCTACGGGTTCCCGCTCGAGCAGACCGTGAACACCATCCTGGTCGCCTCCAAGCGCGGCCCCGACCGCCACGTCGCGTGCCTGCTGCCGGGGACCACGCGGCTCGACGTGAACGGGGCCGTCCGGCGGGCGATGGGGGCGCGCAAGGCGTCGTTCGCCACCGCCGAGGAGACCATCCGCCTGACCGGCATGGAGGTCGGCGGCGTCACACCGCTGGCGCTGCCGCCGGACATCGACGTCCTGGTCGACCCACTGGTGCTCGACCCGGCGTGGGTGGTCCTGGGCAGCGGCGTGCGCTCCTCGAAGCTCAAGGTCCCTCGCGAGACCGTCGAGCGCCTCCCGCGGTCGACGGTCGTGCCGGGTCTTGCGCTGCCGCGTGGCTGACCTCTCCCTCGCGCAGGCCCGCCGGGTCGCGCTGGCCGCTCAGGGGTTCACCGACCCGCCGCCGCGCGGGGCGGTCGACGTGCGGCACATGCGGCGGGTGCTGGCCCGGATCCACCTGCTGCAGATCGACTCGGTCACCGTGCTCGTCCGGTCGCACTACCTGCCGCTCTACTCGCGGCTCGGCCCCTACGACCGCGACCTGCTGACCCGCACCGCGTACGGTCGCCGGGAGCTGTTCGAGACGTGGGCGCACGAGGCCTGCTTCGTCCGGACGGCGCTCCACCCGCTGATGCGCCGGCGAATGGCGGCCGTGCGGCCCGGCGAGCGGGTCCGGCGGCTGCTGACGGACGATCCCGGCTACGTCGCCCGCGTGCGGGACGAGGTCGCGGGCCGTGGGCCGCTGGCGGTCGGCGACCTCGCCGACGCCGGCGCCTCCACCGGCCCGTGGTGGGGATGGTCCAAGGGCAAGACGGCCCTGGAGTGGCTGTTCGCGACCGGAGCGCTCTCCGTCGCGCGGCGCCGCAACTTCGCCCGCGTGTACGACCTGACCGAGCGGGTGATCCCTGCGGACGTGCTCGCCGCGCCGACCCCCGACGCCGAACAGACCCGCCGCGAGCTGCTCCTGCTCGCCGCCCGCGCGCTCGGGATCGCCACCGCGGGCGACCTCGCCGACTACTTCCGCCTCCACCGACCCGCGGCCAGGCAGGCCCTGGACGGGCTGGCCGCCGACGGCCTGCTCACGCCCGTGACGGTCGAGGGCTGGGCGCAGCCGGCCTACCTCCACCCCGGCGCGCCACTGCCCCGCCGGGTCCGCCGGTCCGCGCTGCTGTCGCCGTTCGACCCGGTGGTGTGGGAGCGCGCCCGCACCGAGCGGCTGTTCGGGTTCCGCTACCGCATCGAGATCTACGTCCCCGCCGACCGGCGGACGTTCGGCTACTACGTCTTGCCGTTCCTGCACGACGAGCGGCTCGTCGGCCGCGTCGACCTCAAGGCCGACCGCGCGGGCGACCGCATGCTCGTGCGGGCCGCGTGGCACGAGCCCGCCGAGGACCCCGCGACCGTCGCCGCCGC
>JACCXR010000025.1 GCA_013696915.1 Euzebyaceae bacterium | reverse complement strand
TCGCACCGCCGGCATGCCTCCGCGCACACGCGGCAGTGCTCCATGCCCATCGAGGCGTGCCGCTCGCACTCGTCGCCGCAGGTGGTGCAGGCCTGGGCGCACGCCTGGAGCAGGGAGCGGGCGAGGTTCGCGTCGTACTCGGTCTGGCGCGACAGGATTCGGCCTGTGGCCGCGCACACGTCGGCGCAGTCCAGGTCTGTCCGGATGCACTTCACGAGGTCGGCGACCTGCTGTTCGGCAAGGCACGCGTCCGCGCAGGCGGTGCAGGCCTGGGCGCAGTCGTAACAGGCCTCGATGCAGGCGACGAGCCGGTCGGCGTCGACGTTGAACGAACGCGGGTAGGTGTCGGTCATCTGCTTGGCGTAGCTCATGAACTCCTCCTGGGTAGACGTCCGGATGCTGTGCTGGCTACGCCTTGAATATCCGTACGGTTGTCCAGATAAACCCACGAGGGGCGCACCGCGATGAGCGACCACGAGCTTCATGGGGATGACGACCCTCGACGGCCAGGACCCCCACGTCGCCGAGCTCGCGCGCGACTGGCAGGATCCCTGCTGGTGACACGGACTTCCACGCGCTCGATGCGCCGCACGGGCAGGTGTACGGCCGGGACGCCACCGGAGGCCTGTTCATGGTGAGCCGCGGCATCGTCGCCGCCTCCGACGGCGGAGCGACCTGGGCGCTGCGATACGGCCCGGACTCGGAGGGGGCGGGCTGCTGATCGCACGACCGTCGCCGCCCTCCCGGGACCGTCCCCGCTCCTGCGCCCTGCGCTGGGGCGCGACGGCCTGTGCGGCGGTGGCCGGCACCTGGGGCGTCCGGCATGGCCGTTCGCCGGCGGTGCGGGGATGGGCTCCCGGTGGCGGCGTCCGCGGCAGAGCGGGGCCCCTGCAGGTCCGCACCGCCGGGAGCGGGGACCGCGCGACGGTGCTGCTGCACGGCATCGCCGGCACGGGAGAGGCGTTCGGCGCCGGCTACGACCCCTTGGCCGAGCGGGGACGGCTCATCGTCCCAGATGTCCTCGGCTTCGCCGGCTCGATGAACGAGGAGCGCAGCGACTTCAGCGTCGAGCGGCACCTGGAGGCGCTCGACGGCATGGCCGGTGCGCTGCAGCTCGACGGCGCCGCCCTGACCGTCGCGGGGCACTCCATGGGGGCACTGCTCGCGGTGCGCTGGGCCGCGAGGCGACCCGAGACGCAACGCGTCGTCACGTTCTGCGCGCCGCTGTACCGCGACGCCGCCGAAGCCGATCGGCACATCGGCGCCATGGGCTGGCAGGAGCGCTTCTTCGCCCTCGAGACGCCGTTCGCGCACCGGACGTGCGCCTGGATGTGCCGCCACCGCCGCCTGGCGGAATGGGTCTCGGTCGCGATCTCCCCGCAGTGGCCGGTCCCGCTGTCACGCCGCGGCGTGCAGCACACCTGGCACGCCTACCTTGGCGGCATGAACGGGCTCATCCGGTCGCCTGCCTGGGTGGACGCGCTGCAACGGCTGGCCGACCGGGCCGTCTCGGTCGTGCTCGCCGACGGCGCGCTGGATTCCGTGCCGGTCCCGGGACGTGCCGCCGAGGTGGCCGGCCGGTTCCCGTCCGTGTCGACGAGCAGCCACCCCGCCGCTTCGCACGACCTGCCGATCTCCCACCCGGACTGGTGCCGCGCTCTGCTCACGCAGGCGGGGCCCTGACGGGGCGGGACCAGCGCAGCCCCACGAGGAGCATTCGACCGACAGTGGCCGTTGACCGTCGCCGACCTGGGCTGCGGGCCGTCCTGGCGCGGCCGGCGTACCGGCGGCTGTGGGCGGCGCAGACGGTGTCGCGGTGGGGCGACGTGTTCAACACCGTGGCCCTGGCCGTGCTGGTGTTCGGGCTCACGGGTTCCGGGCTCGGCGTGACCGGCGTCGTCGTCGCCGAGATCGTCCCGGTGCTGCTCCTCGCACCGTTCGCCGGGGCGGTCGTCGACCGCTTGCCGGCGGTGAAGGTCATGGTCGCCGCCGACCTGTGGCGGATGGGTCTGGCCCTGCTGCTGCCGTTGGTGGCCGACTCGCTGCCGGCGGTCTACGCGGTCGCGTTCGGCTTGTCCGCCGGCGCGGTGTTCTTCAACCCGGCGTCGCAGAGCCTCCTGCCGGCCGTCGTCTCCGACGACGAGCTGATCGCGGGCAACAGCGGACTGTGGACCGCGGCGGTCGTGTCGCAGATCGTGCTGGCACCTCTGGCCGGCGGCATGGTCGCCGTCGCCGGCGTCACGCCCGCGTTCCTGCTCAACGCCGCGACCTATGCCGTCTCCGCGCTGGTGCTGCGGGGGATGGCCGGTGCGGCTCCGGCCGCCGCCGTGGAGCGGCGCAGCTGGTGGCGGCGAGCCCTCGATGGCGTCGGCGTGATCACCGGCACGCCGCTCCTGCGGCTGCTCGCGGCCGTCCAGCTGCTCGCCGCCCTGTCCGCGGGCGCGACCAGCGCGCTGCTGATCGTCCTCGCCGCCGACCATCTCGGCGTGGAGGCCGACGGGTTCGGGTTCATGCTCGCCGCCATCGGCCTCGGCGCCGCCATCGGCCCACTGGCCCTGACCCGCCTGACCAGCGACCCCCGCCGGCCGGTGTTCGTCTTCGGGCCGCTGCTGCTCCGCGGCGTGGTCGACCTCGTGCTCGCGTCGGTCCGCGCCTTCCCCGTGGCCGTGGCCGCCCTCGGCGTCTACGGGGTCGGCACGTCCAGCGGCACGGTGACGTTCAACTCGCTGCTGCAGGCGGAGACGACCCCGCAGACTCGGGGGCGCGTGTTCGCGACCTTCGACGCGTTGTGGCAGTTCGGCCGGCTCCTGTCGCTCGCCGGGGGCGGTCTGCTCGCCGACGCGGTCGGGATCGCCGCGGTGTACTACCTCGGCGGGGTTCTCCTGCTCCTGGCCGGCGGCGCGGGCCTGGCGCGCCGCCCGGCAGCTCGGCGCCCCAAGGGGTCGTTCCCCCCGATCCGGTAGAGTCCGCCCCGTAGCCGAGGAGAGCATCTATGTGCCTGGGGATTCCCGCGCGAGTCGTGGCCGTCGCCGACGGTGACGCCCGCGTGGCGGACGTCGAGACCGGCTCGACGCGTCGACGGGTGTCCTTGGACATGCTGCCGGCCGGCGGGAAGCGGGTCGAGGCCGGCGACTGGGTGGTGGTCCACATGGGCTTCGCGATGGACGCCATCGGCGCGGACGAGGCGATGGACATCCTCCGGTCGATGGCGGAGCTCGGCATGGCCGAGGGCGTCGGTATCCCGGAGACCGCGGCGGAATAGGTCCCCGGAGGCGCTCGCCGCCGCGGGGCGGTCCGCGGCGGTAGATGACCGACGCACTTACCAGCCTCACTCACTGACGCTAGCGTCGCCCGTCCTGCGTGCGCGCAACGATTCTTCGAACAGGAGACGGGATGGGTCGAGGATGGGCCGGCTGGTTGATGCTGCTGGCGGTGCTGCTGGCGGCGTGCACGGGATCGGAGCCGGGGACGACGGAGTCGCCGACGGCCACGCGCGCGCCCTCGCCCGACGCGACGGCGACCGCGACGGACACTGCCACGACGGCCGCGCCGACCGGCGAGGAGACGCCGTCCCCGACCCAGACTGCCGCCGGCGGCGGGACCCTGGTCGTCGCGATCTCCAGCGACCCCGGCGGGCTCAACCCGGCCATCACCACGAGCGGCGGGACCCACACGGCGTCCGAGCTGCTCTACAACGGTCTCGTCGACCTCGGACCCGACCTCGAGCCCATCCCGGAGCTCGCGGAGAGCTGGGACGTCGAGGAAGAAGGCGCGCTGTACCGGTTCCACCTGCGCGACGACGTGACCTGGCACGACGGGGAGCCGTTCACGTCGGCGGACGTCAAGTACAGCTTCGAGGAGGTGCTGCTCCAGCTGCACTCGCGCACCCAGGCGTCGGTGGGGCCCAGCCTCGAGTCGATCGAGACCCCCGACGAGCAGACCGTGGAGTTCCGCTTCTCGCAGCCGTACGCGCCGCTGCTGCAGCAGCTGAACGTCACCGAGGCGCCGATCATCCCGCGGCACATCTACGAGGGCACGGACCCGCTGGAGAACCCGGCCAACAACGAGCCCGTCGGCACCGGCCCGTTCCGGTTCGTCTCCTACACGCCCGACGCGGAGATCGTGCTCGAACGCAACCCCGACTACTTCGAGGAGGGCCTGCCGCACCTCGACGAGGTCATCATGCGGGTGATCCCCGACGAGGGCAGCCAGGTCCTCGCGTTCGAGGCCGGCGAGGTCGGATGGCTGTGGGGCGTGCCCGGACCGGACCAGGAGCGCCTGGCCGCCGACCCCACCGTCGAGTTCCTCCAGACCCCGGTGAACCCCGGTGGGGCGAACTGCATCATGACGGTCAGCTTCAACCTCGAGCGCCCGATCATGGCCGACCTGCGCGTCCGGCAGGCGATCGCCCACGCGTTGAACCGCGACCAGTTCCTCGAGCGGGTGCTGTTCGGGCAGGGTCAGGTGGCCGCCGCCCCGATTTCCAGCGGCATCCCGTGGGCGCACGCGGAGGGCCTCGACATGCCCGCGAACGACCCCGCCGAAGCCGAGCGGCTGCTCGACGAGGCGGGGTGGCAGCGGGAGGGTGACGGCACCCGCACCGCGGCCGGCGTGGAGGGCGTCGATGACGGCACGCCGCTCGCGTTCACGTTCGTGCACTTCCCCACGTTCAGCGCCTACGGCGAACTTCTCCGGGCCCAGCTCCGCGAGGTCGGCATGGACGTGACCCTCGTCCCCCTGGAGCCGCCGGTGTTCGCCGAGCAGGTCTTCACCGCCCGCGACTTCGACACCAACATCATCTCCTACTGCAACGCCACCGACCCGGAGATCGGCGTGCGCCGCATGTACCACTCGTCGAACATCGGCGAGGTGCCGTTCTCCAACGCGGCGGCCTACCGCAACGACGAGGTCGACCGGCTCTTCGACGAGGCCCAGCGGACCATCGACCTGGAGCAGCGGGGTGCGCTGTACCGCCAGATCCAGGAGATCGCGGTCGCCGAGCTCCCGTACTTCTGGATCGTCGAGACGGTCGGGACCCGCGCGTACCGCAGCAGCTGCAGCGACTTCCAGCCGTCCGGGCACTTCGCCAAGACCGCCTCCTGCGAGCAGTGACCGGCCGGTACGTCGGGCGGCGTCTCCTGCAGGTCCTGCCGACGGTCGCGGGCATCGTGCTCGTCGGATTCCTGCTCATCCACCTCGCGCCGGGCGGCCCGATCATCGCGCTCGCGGGCGACAGCGGCGACGAGGAGTACTACGCCTTCATGACCGCCAAGTTCGGCCTCGACCGACCGCTGCCCGAGCAGCTGGCGACCTATGCCGGCAACGTCCTGCGCGGCGATCTCGGCGTGTCGTACATCCAGGGGCGGCCCGCGATCGACGTGATCGCCGAGCGACTGCCCGCCACGCTGCTGCTCGCCGGCACCGCACTTGTCGGCTCCAGCGTCGCCGGGGTGGCGCTGGGCGCGTGGGCGGCGGCACGCGCCCACAGCATCCGCGACCTGGCGGTCACCAGCGCGGCCCTGGTGCTCTACGCCGCGCCCGTCTTCTGGCTCGGACAGCTCGCCCTGCTGACCCTCGCGCTGCGCACCGGCCTGTTCCCGGTGCAGGGAATGACGACGGCGGGCGGTCCCGAGACCGGTCTGGCATGGGCCCTGGACGTGGCGCGTCACCTCGCGCTGCCCGCGCTCGTGCTCGCGTCCCAGGAGGTCGCCGCGGTGGCGCGCCTCACCCGTGCCGGAGTTCTGGAGGAGCTGGCGGCCGACCACGTCCGCACCGCCCTCGCGAAGGGCCTGTCGGATCGCCGGGTGCTGGTCCGCCACGCGCTGCGGCGTGCGCTGCTGCCCGTCGTCACCGTGATCGGAAGCCGGCCCGGCCACCTGCTGGCCGGCACCATCGTCGTCGAGGTCGTGTTCGGCTGGCCCGGCTTGAGCCGCCTGCTCCTCACCTCCGTGCAGACCCGCGACACCCCGATCCTGCTCGGCATCTTCCTCCTCGTCGCCGCCACCGTCGTGCTCGCCAATCTCGTGACCGACCTCGTCTATGGCTGGCTCGACCCCCGCATCCGCTATCGCTGACGCCACCGACGTCGCCCCGGTCGGGCGGGTCGGCGCGCTCGGCCGCGCGCCGCGGCGGCGTCTGCTCCGACGCATCCTGCAGACGCCGGCGGGCGCGGCCGGCGTGTCGCTGACCCTGCTCGTCATCGTCGTGGGGCTCCTGGCCGATCTGCTGGCTCCCACCGACCCGCTGGTCCCGGCCGGGCCGCCGCTCGCGCCGCCATCGCCGGCGCACCTCATGGGCACCGACGCGCTCGGCCGCGACCTGCTCAGCGGCGTGGTCTACGGC
The DNA here is from genome assembly GCA_013696915.1 of Euzebyaceae bacterium. Classification (GTDB taxonomy): domain Bacteria; phylum Actinomycetota; class Nitriliruptoria; order Euzebyales; family Egibacteraceae; genus JACCXR01. Next base: position 8,676 of record JACCXR010000025.1, on the reverse strand, counting down.
GCCCGCACCTCGCTGGTCGTCGTCTTCGCGACCGGCGCGCTCGTGCTGCTCATCGGCGTCACGGTGGGGACGGTGTCCGGCTACCGGGGCGGCCGGGTGGACGACGCGCTCATGCGGGTCACCGAGTTCTTCCAGGTGCTGCCGCGGTTCTTCCTCGCGATCATGGCCATCGCGCTATTCGGCCCGGGGCTCGACCTGTTGGTGCTCGTCCTCGGGCTGACCTCGTGGGCGACGCTGGCGCGCGTGGTGCGCGCCGAGGTGCTGTCGCTGTCCCAGCGGGAGTTCGTCGAGGCGGCGCGCGCGAGCGGGGCGTCGGACACGCGGATCGTGGTTCTGGAGATCCTCCCGAACGCGCTGCCGGCGGCCGTCGTCTACCTCGGGCTGCTCCTGGCCCAGGTCCTCCTGCTCGAGGCGAGCCTCGGCTTCCTCGGACTCGGGGACCCCAACCTCGTGAGCTGGGGCTACCTCGCCGGCCAGGCCCAGCGGTTCCTGCGGGTCGCCTGGTGGCTGTCGTTCTTCCCGGGCGTCGCGATCGCGTTCGCGGTGCTCGGACTGAACCTCCTCGGCGACGCGCTGACCGACGTCCTCGGGGGCCGCCGGTGACGGATCGCGGCGGCGGGTCCGCGCCCGCGGGGCAGCCGGTGCTGCGGATCCGCGACCTCGTCGTCGAGTTCGACACGCCGGACGGCGTGGTCCGCGCCGTCGACGGCGTCAGCTACGACGTGGCGGCCGGGGAGACGCTCGGCGTCGTCGGGGAGTCCGGCTGCGGGAAGACCGTCACGGTCCTCGCCGTCCTGGGGCTGCTGCCGCGGCGCTCGGCGCGCGTGGTGCGCGGCGAGGCGCTGCTCGGCGGGATGGACCTGCTGCGCCTGCCGCCGCGGCGCCTGCGGGCCGTCCGCGGCAAGCGGGTCGCGATGGTCTTCCAGAACCCGATGACCTCCCTCCACCCCGCCCTGACCGTCCGCCACCAGATCGCCGAGGCGCTGCGGGCGCATGACCGGGGGCTGCCGCGCCATGCCGCCCGGCGGCGCGCCGTCGAGCTGCTCGACGCCGTCGGCGTCGCCGACGCCGCCCGGCGGGCCAGGGGCTACCCGCACCAGTGGTCCGGGGGCATGCGCCAGCGGGCGATGATCGCGATGGCGATCGCGAACGAGCCCGACCTGCTCATCGCCGACGAGCCGACGACCGCGCTCGATGTCACCATCCAGGCGCAGGTGCTCGACCTCCTGCGGGAGGTGCGAGGCAGAACGGGGGCCGCGACCATCCTGATCACCCACGACCTGGGCGTCATCGCTGAGATGGCCGACCGCGTGGTGGTCGTCTACGCGGGCCGGGTGGTCGAGACGGGCGACGTGCACACGATCTTCCACGCGCCGCGTCACCCGTACACGCTGGGGTTGCTGGCCGCGCTGCCGCGTCTGGACACCGACCGCCAGTCCCTGGCCGCGATCCCGGGCCAGCCGCCCGACCTGGTCCGGCGGCCCTCCGGCTGCGCCTTCCATCCCCGCTGCGGACTGCACCGCGGGCGCAACCGCTGCGTTGCGCAGTCACCGGACCTGGCGACGGTCGGCCCCGGCCACCGGGCGGCGTGCCACTACGCCGACGAGCTGGCCGCGGAGACGGCGAGAGCCGCCGGGATGTCCGCGGCTGAGCCGGGCGACGGGCCGGGAGCACCGGCGTGACTCCGGCGTCGCACCCCTCGGCTTCCGCGCTCCCGGAGGGCGCCGACCGCGGCGCCGAGGTCCTGCGGGTGGAGGACCTCGTCAAGCACTTCCCGGTTGCCGCGGGCCTCCTGCGGAGGAGAGGGAGCGCCGTGCAGGCCGTCGACGGCGTCACCTTCTCCCTCGCCACCGGTGAGACCCTCGGGCTCGTCGGCGAGTCGGGCTGCGGGAAGTCGACCGTCGCCAGGCTGATCGTCCGGCTGCTCGACCCCACCGCCGGCCGGGTTCTCTACCGGGGCCGCGACATCGCCGCGTGCGGCCGCCGGCAGCTGCGCGACGTCCGGCGCGAGCTGCAGATCGTGTTCCAGGACCCGTACGGCTCGCTCAACCCGCGCCGGACGGTCCACGAGATCGTCGCCCAGCCGCTGCGCGTCCACGACGAGTACCGGGGCGGCGAGGGCCGGCGACGCGTCGACGAGACCCTGGAGAAGGTGGGCCTGCGGCCCGGGGACGGCGACCGGCTCCCCCACGAGTTCTCGGGAGGCCAGCGCCAGCGCATCGGCATCGCCCGCGCCCTCGTGCTCGGCCCGCGGGTGCTCGTGCTGGACGAGCCGGTGTCCGCCCTCGACGTGTCGATCCAGGCGCAGGTCCTCAACCTGCTGCGCGAGCTCCAGTCCGAGCTCGGCCTCGCCTACCTTCTCATCGCCCACGATCTCGCGGTGGTGCGCCACCTCTGCGACCGCGTGGCGGTCATGTACCTCGGCCGGATCGTTGAGATCGGAGCGTCCCGGGCCGTCTACACCCGCCCCCTGCACCCGTACACCCAGGCGCTGCTGTCGGCGGTGCCGGTCCCAGACCCGGCGCAGCGCGACCGGCCGCGGCGGATCGTCCTGGGCGGCGACGTGCCGGATCCGGCGAACCCCCCGTCGGGCTGCCGGTTCCGCACCCGCTGCTGGAAGGCGGCCGAGCGCTGCGCCGCACAGGACCCTGCGCTGGTGGACCGCTTCGGGCACGGCCACCCCAGCGCCTGCTTCTTCGCCGAGGTCCCGGCAGCACCGACGACGGTAGGGTTGCCGCCATGAGGGTGGCGTTCGTCGGTAAGGGCGGCGCGGGGAAGTCGGCGATCGCCGGCACCTTCGCGCGGCTCCTCGCCCGCGCCGGCGGTCCGGTGCTGGCCATCGACTCCGACCCCATGCCCGGGTTGGCGCACTCGCTCGGCGTGGAGGTCACCGACGCGCCCATCCCCGACGATGCCGTCACCGAGCGGCGGGAGGGCGAGGAGGGTCCGCGCTTCCGGCTGCGGGAGGGCCTGACGCCGGTGGAGGCGGTAGAGCGCTATGCCGTCCGGGGACCGGACGGCGTGCGGTTCCTGCAGTTCGGCAAGCTCCGCGGGCCGGCGTGGGCCCTGGCGGGTTCGCAGTTCGCCTTCCGCGAGATCGTGGCGGGGCTGCCCGACGACGGCTGGAGCCTGGTGGGCGACCTGCCCGGCGGCACTCGGCAGGCCTTCTTCGGCTGGGGCTCCTACGCGCGCACGGTGCTGGTCGTGGTCGAGCCGACGGCGAAGTCGCTGCTGTCCGCCCGCCGTCTGGCCCGGCTGGCCCTGGGGGAACGACCGCCGGAGCGGGTCGTCGCCCTTGCGAACAAGATCCGCGGCCCTGCAGACGTCGACCTGGTCGCCCGCCGCAGCGGGCTCGACGTCGTCGGAGCGGTCCCGTGGGACGAGGCGCTCGCCGAGGCGGAGCGCCAGGGCCTGCCGCCGGTGGACGCCGCCCCCGACTCCGCGGCGGTCGCGGCGGTAGTCTCCCTGTTGGAGCGACTCAACGAGGAGCAGACGCGATGAGGGTGGCGGTCGTCGGCAAGGGCGGGTCGGGAAAGACGACCACGTCGGCGATCCTGGCCCGCAGCCTGGCCCGCGGCGGCGCGAGGGTCGTGGCCCTGGACTGCGACACCAACCCCAATCTCGGCATCTCGCTGGGCGTCGGCGACGAGGAGACCGAGCGCCTCGTGGTGATGCGGGAGGCGCTCGACGAGGGCGAATCCGAGCACGCCCCCTCCTGGGATTCGCTGATCGACCGGTTCGGCACCGACGCCCCCGACGGGGTGCGGCTGGCCGTCGTGTCCCGGATCGAGGACCCGGAGCCCGGCTGACCCTGATGTGGGCTGTCGCCCGAGCAGTTGCTCGGGTCCGCTGAGTTCGGTGACACGACCGTGATCGCCGACCTCGAGGCCGGCATCGGGACCTTGACCCGCCTCGCCGACGCGAGCATCGACATCGCGGTCGTCGTCGTCGAGGCCACGCCGAAGTCGATCGACGTCGGCGCACGCGCCGCCGCTGTGGCGCGCGAGAGGGGCATCGGCCGGGTCGTCGTCGTCGCCAACCGCGCCCGCGGCGGGGACGACCTCGCGAGGCTCCGCGCCGCCTTTCCGGACACCGAGCTCGTCGCCGTCCCCGACGACCCCGCGATCGTCGCTGCGGAGCGCGACGGCCTCGCCCCGCTGGACACCGCCCCGGACGCGCCAGCCGTCCGCGCCCTCGTCGGGCTCGCCCGGTCGCTGGCATGAACAACCCGGGGGTCTGGCCCTTCCGGGGTGGAATCTTCGAATATCCGAAGATTCCACCGCGGAGGCGGCAGGTGGCTCGGAACTCGTGCAGGAGCGCTCGATGCCGACATGGGCGATGACGGCGGCACCGGGCTAGCCGGCCGCCGAGATCGCGCTCCCCGCCTGCTCGACGAAGTCGATGACGCCGTCGATCTGGACGAGCACCTCGTCGGGTGCCGTGCCGACCACGGCGCTGCCGTCGCGGTCCGCTTCGGCGACCTGCGGGTCGTAGCCGACGACTCCCGCCAGCGGGAACCCGTACTCGCCGGCAGCCCGCCGGAAGAAGGCCGCATCCTCGCTATCGCGGGCCTTGTTGCCCACGCCGTAGACCCGCTCGATCCCGAGATCCTCGGCGAGCGCCAAAGTGCGGGCCGCGGTCAGGACGGACTTGCGACTCGGCTCCATCACAACCAGCAGGACGTCGGCGTAGGCCAGCGTGCCGCCCGACCGGCTGAGGTGCTCCAGACCGGCCTCCATGTCGACCAGCGTCACGTCGGCCTGCTGCGCGAGGGCGTCGCCGAGGAAGCTCCGCACGGTGGCGTGCCCACCGCACTGGCAGCCGGCCGCCGCTTCGGTGACGCGGATCGCGGACAGCAGCGTGGCCCCCGACGGGGTGGGCCGGCCGTAGTCGCGGATCAGCTCCTCGGCGGTGGTGTCACCACCGGCGCCCACGATCAGCGACCGCGGGAGCACCGGGACGGCCTCCATGTCGGCGAACGCCAACCCCAGCGACAAGCCGAGGTTGGGGTTGGAATCCGTGTCGATCGCGACCACCCGAGCGCCGCGCCGCGCGTACGCCTGGGCCAGAAGGGCGGACACCGTGGTCTTGCCGACGCCGCCCTTGCCGACGATCCCGAGCTTCATGACGACCTCCCGAGCAGGAATGCCACCGACCGTAGCACCACGGCTCCGCGGCGGCCGGGCGAACTATTGGCGCCGGGCATCTAGAGCACGCAGAATGGGACCCTGCGGCCCGGCACCGCGGTGGAGGAGACGTCATGGCTGTCTGGTGGATCGCCAATCTCGTCGGACTGGTCGTCGTCATCCCGCTCGTCGTCGTCCTGGCGAACCGGGTCATCGGCTACGCGCACGAGTGCCAGCGCTACGCCGACGACATCCTCGTCCACGGGGTCCTCCTCAGCGGCAACCTCGATCCCGTGCCCGCGCTGGCCGACACCCGCGACGCCGTCGGCGAGGTCACCGCCGGAGCCGTCCGCTACGTCACCGCACTCGACCGCGTCGTCTCGACGTGACGTAAGGAGTCCCCATGCCAGCCGCTGCGGTCGTCACCCTCGTCCTGACCGGGCTCCTCGTCGCCGCCCTCGCCTTCTACCTCATCTGGGTCGTCGTGATCCTCCAGGGGCTGACGGACACGCTCGGCAAGGTCACCTTCGGCGTACGGGCGATCGCGCACCGGACGGAGCCGATCACCCCGATCGTGACCGACGTCAACGCCAACCTGACGGCGGTCGCCGACGCCCTGGAGGCGCTGGTGGCCAAGGCGACGGCGCCGGACGAGCCCGTTCAGGCGTCCTGAAGGAGCCCGCCCATGCCACTTGAGTTTCGCTGCCAGGACGTCGGCGTGGCCTGCAGGGCCGTCACCACCGCCGACTCCAAGGACGACCTGCTCGCCAAGGTCGCCGCCCACGCCCGGGAGTCCCACGGCGTGGAGCTGAACGACACCCTCGTCGACTATGCGCTGACGCAGGTGCGGGAGACCGAGCGCTGAGCGAGGACCTCGACGGTCTCCTCGATCGGCTCGAACAGCTCCTCGCCGATGTCGAGGAGCTCGACGAACCGGTCCGGGACCGTGTGTTCGAGCTCCTCGACGGCGTCGACGCCCTGCACCGCATGGCCCTCGGCCACGTTTGCGAGGCGCTCGGCCCACAGGAGGTGGAGCGGCTCCGGCGGGCGCACCCCGCCATCGCCTGGCTGTTCGACGCCTACGCCGTCGGCGTCGACGAGCGTGCCGCCGCCGAGGCCGCGTTGGAGCCGATCCGCCCGTACATCGACTCCCACGGCGGCCACGTCGAGGTCCTCGAGGTGCGCGGCGGCGTCGTACGGCTGCGGCTGTCCGGCGCCTGCGCCGGGTGCACCGCGTCGGCGGCCACGCTGACCGAGGGCATCGCCGAGGCGCTGCGCGAGGGGCTCCCCGGCTTCGTGGAGATCGCGGCGGAGCCGGACGACGCCGCCCCGCATCCGCCGCCCTCGGGACCCAGCCTGGTGCAGATCACCGCCCGGCCCCGGTAACGGCCTGCCAGGGGATGCCGAACCCGGTGACGATGCGGCGGACCTCCGCGGCGGCGACGTCGACGGCGGCCGAGACGGCGGGGCAGAGCCCCTGGCCCACCCGCTCTGCGTCGGCCGGCTGGCACCCCACGAGCAGCGTCGGGTCGGGCAGCACGTCCAGCGCGCGAGCGAGCAGCAGCGCCCGCTCCGGGGTGGCGTAGTGCATGTCGGCCAGCGTGTCGCGGCGGTCCTCGACCGTCAGCGTGGCGACGTCGGCGATCTCGGGCCGGATGACGAGCACCGTGCCCGGCGGCCGGGCGAGGTCGACGGCGTCGACGACGACCAGTCCGTCGGCCGGGGTGAGCAGCTCCTGGATGAGGTGGATCCCGCCGATGCCGACGTCCAGGACGGACACACCGTCGGGGACGCCGCCGGCGAGCAGCCGCTCGGCAACGGCGACCCCGAACCCGTCGTCGCCGCGCAGGACGTTGCCGAAGCCGGCGATGAGTACCCGCATGGCGCGCATGGGCATCCTTTGTACGTGGCCGCGAGCGATGACGTGGAGGACGAGCTGCGCGAGCGGCTCCGCCGCTACCCGCACGACCGCTATCCGGTCCAGCACGCGACCGCCCAGTTCCACCTCGGGACGGTGCTGCTGAACGGGGACCGGTCCGGGGAGGCCGCCGCGGCGCTGCGGGCCTCGGTCTCCGGTTTCGACCCGCAGCGGCTGCCGGTCGAGCACGCGAAGGCGACCAACATGCTCGGAGCGGCGCTGCGGGCCCTCGGGGACCTGCCGGGCGCCGCCACGGCGTTCGAGCGGGCCGCCACGGTCTTCGAGCGCAACGCCATGGCCGCCGAGGAGGCGGCCGCCCGGTACAACCTCGGCCTCGTCCACCGTGCCTCCGGCCGGGACGCCGCCGCGGTCGGCTGCTTCGAGCGGGCGCTGCGGGGGTTCGACGAGGTGCGGCTCGCCGGGCAGGCCTCCGCGGCGGCCCGCGAGCTCGGGGCGACCCTGCTGAGCACTGGGGACGCCGACGCGGCGGCTGCGGTCCTCCAGCGCGCCGTGGATGCGGCGTCGCACGCGGGGGACCACGCCGCGCTCGGCGCCGCGGCCAATGCGCTGGGACTGGCCCATCTCGCGGCCGACCGTGCCGCCGAGGCCGTTGCCGCTTTCCGGACGGCCGCCGTGGCGCACCCCCGCAGCGTGCGGCCGGACGGCTACGCGATGGCCCAGGCGAACCTCGCGCTCGCCCACGAGCGGCTCGCCGATCCGCCCCGGGCCCGGCTGGCGGCCCGCCAGGCGCTCGGCGTCCCCGCCGCACCGGAGCCCGTGAGGGCGCAGGCCGCGGAGGTGATCGCTCGGCTGGGCCCGGCCGCCGGTGACGTTCTCACCGTCCTCCGCGTCGAGGACGCCGAGCGGTGGGAGCCCATCGTCCGCGCGGAGGTCGCCCGCTGGGCCGACGCCCCCGCCGGCGCCCGGCGGTCGGCCGTGGGCGAGTGGGTGGACGGCTCGCTGGCCGACCCCGGCCGGGGACCGGAGCTGGCACGAGCGCTGCTCGGCGCGCTCCTCGAGTTGCCATCCCCGACCATGGACGCGGTCGTCCGCACCCTCCTGGAGACGGTCTCGGAGCGGAGCGCCGCCGACGGGCAGCGGTTCCGCGTGGAGCTCTCCCGGGCCATGGGCTTCTTCCACGTGCCGCAGTGGCTGCGGCTGAAGGACACCTTCAACCGCCTCGCCGGCGAACTCGGTCAGGACCCCTCGTGGGGGTAGACGCGGGCGAGGACCTGTCCGCCGGGACCCTCGCGCGCGTCCTAGGGGACCGGCCGGTCCGGACCTATCCAGCGCTGGTCTCCACGCACGCCGACGCGCTCGCGTGGGCCCGCGCCGGCGGTGCCGGCGGCGCCGTCGTCGTCGCCGACTACCAGGCCGCGCCGCGCGGCCGGGCGGGTCTGCCCTGGGCGGTGCGACCGGGGCTGGGCCTGGGGTTCTCGCTCGTGCTGCGACCCGACCTGCCCGCCGAGCGCGAGGGCTGGCTCTACGCCGCCGCGGTGTGCGGGATCGCGGACACGGCCGATCCGGCGGCGACGGTCGAGTGGCCCGACGAGGTCCGCGCGGGCGTGCGTCGGGTGGCCGCGGTCGGCGTCCACGCCGAGCTCGGGCCCGCGGGCGTCGACTGGGCGGTCG
>JACCXR010000538.1 GCA_013696915.1 Euzebyaceae bacterium | reverse complement strand
ATGGCATCCAGGAAGCTGATCACGCGTTCGGTGAGCAGAGTGGCCGAGGCCTCGTCGTAGGAGGGCAGGCTGCTGTCGGCGAACAGGTGCTGATTGCCCGTGTACAGGAACAGCTCAGCGCTTTCGACGCTAGCCACCAGTCCGCGCGCGGCATCGAGATCTCCCTCCTCGACGAAGAACTCGTCGGCGTCCATACCGTGGACCTGGAGGGGGACGCCTCGCGGCCAGGGGCAGCCGAACTCGGCGGCAAGGACGCAGGCGTGGAACAGCAGGGCCCCAGTGGCGCCCGGCCGGGTCTGGGCCAGCTTCTGAGCGGGCAGCACCCCGAGCGAGAACCCGGCGTAGACCACGTGGTCCGGCAGACCCTCGGCAGCGAGCAGACCCCGCCCGGTGATGGTGTCGAATCCAACCTCCTGGGCGTAGCCGACGCCAGCCTCGAGGTCATCGAACGTCCGCCCCTCGTACAGGTCGGGGACGTGGACTGTGTGACCGGCCCGCCTGATCTCGTCGGCGAACGCGAGGACGCCTGGGGTGCGCCCGTGTGCATGGTGGAACAACAACATCTCGGCCATGTCGATCCTTCGGCGTGTCGGAGCCCGTGTGGCTCCGTCACAGGGATCATCTCATAAATTCCCGTCATCCTTTGTCGTCTATGTGAGTCACAACACGCTGGTCCAAACCCGCTACTCCAGCCCGCTTGACATCAATAGAATCATCCCAGAAGGCTGCGGCCGTTCGCGTATACGGTCCTCCGAGCCAAGGACCCGCGCTATCGGCCTCGGCGATCGCTGCACCGACGACCACCCCCGGCGCCTCAGTGCTGCTTTGTCCGGCTGAGCGTCCCGTCGGCGCCGTAGTGCTTCCACTCGCCGACCTTGTGGCCGGCCCGTACTCACCAACGTCGAGTAGCCGACCGTTGCTGTGGTATCGCTTCCACAATCCGGTCTGCTTGCCGGCCTCGTCGAATGCGCCTTCCTGCAGTAGTCCACCGGTCGCGCGGTGCCAGACGAGCCTCTTGGAATCGCTCCTCCCAGTCCCCGTGCGACGGCCATGCTCATCATGCTGGTTCAAGTCCACGTTCGACCTCCTCACGGCGCCCTGCGACTCGCCGCCGGTGATGGCGACGAGGTGCGCGTGTGACGGTGCTGACGAAGCGGTCGCTTCGAGGTGGTCCGATCAACTCAGCCGACCCTCTCTGGTGGGGCGGTAGGGACCGTGCGCAATCGCGGCCGAATCCGAAAGTGCTGGGCCGAGAACTGATGACCAGCGTCGCGCAACTGGCGGGCCTGTCCAGCATCAAGGCCCATAACTTCAACGAGAGACGTCCGGCTCGCTGCGGGTTCGGGCGTCCCATTTCTGGCTCTTCGCCACGACCAGTGGGTCACGCGGCGAGGGTTCGGCCAAGGAGGGGTAGGCAGTGGCCGCCTCGGTCCTCGACGGCTACTGGCCCACCGCCCCGTCGATCCGCTGGCGCAGCAGGTCAGCGTGGCCGTTGTGCCGGGCGTATTCCTCCACCATGTGCACCAGCACCCAGCGCAGCGACATCGGCCCGCGCCAGCGCTCGTTCCCGGTGACGTCGAGATCGGGCGCCTCGGCCACGAACCGCTCCGCGAACGCGACCTCGGCCCGCCACACGTCCCACGCCTCCGCGACGAGCGCGTGATCCGGCGCGGCGCCATCGAAATCTCCGTCGGGGTCGGTGTCGGAGGAGAAGTGCGCCGCCGCGTCCTGCCCGGCCATCACCCGCCGGAACCAGCCTCGCTCTACGTCAGCCATGTGGCGCACCAACCCGAGCAGCGACAGCGTGGAGGGATCCACGCAGCGACGGGCCAGGTCGCCGGCGTCGAGGCCGGAGCACTTCAGTTCCAGCGTTCCGCGCTGCCAGCGCAGGAACCCGACGAGTGTGGCGCGCTCGTCGGCTTGGGGTGGTGGATCGTCCCGTGGGTCAGTGTCGGGGTCGGTGAACATGTCGATGGACATGCCCGCGATCCTCGGCTATCCGCTCGGGATCCGCAACAGGTTTCCGGGTGCTGATGCTGAATCCTGTGGGATCTGTCCTACCGGAAGCGCAGAGGGCCGTAACAGCAGAGAGGGGCCGGGCTCCGGCGCCACAACCTTCACAGACCGCCAGGACCTTTCCGCGGTCGGTTGAGCGGCGGCGCGTGCCCTCTGAAGCATCCTGTACCCGCTCGTCTCGTTCGGACCGATGAAGGTCGGTCCCTTGGTAAAGTTCTCCGGCTCTCGGGCCGCTGTGCTCCAGCAGGATCCAACCCACGTCGCGCCGCAGGTCGTAACTGGCAATCGCATGGTCAATCGCGACGCGCACCTTCTCCATACCGGCCGGTTCTGTGAACGCTGCGGTGTCTTCGTCAGCGAGGTGGATCATCAACTTGATGAGGGTGTGCCCGAGATCGACGCTCGCCTTGAAGCCAGGGTGTTCTCGCCCGAGTCGATGCACGAACCGTCGGACGGCACGCTTGTCGTTGAAGGCGCCCTTCCTCATGACAACGTCGCGGATCCACGAAGACCGCAGCCCTGGTGCAACCGTAACGAGTTCACCGATCTGCTCGCGGCTGGTGTCGTTGAGTTTGAGTCGAGTCAGACGCAAACCACGCGATCGCACGAGCAGGCGTATCAAACACCACGGGCTCACGGCACTGCTGCACTCCGACGCCACGCAGTCGATGCCCCCGTACGAGCTGTGGCTTCGGGGCCACGACGAGATCCGACGGTGGTTCCTCGGCACCGGCATCGGATGTCGCGGCTCACGCCTGGTCCCCACCGTGGCGAACGGCTCGCCCGCGTTCAGGCAGTACCGGCCGGCTCTGGAAGACGGCCACGAGCCGTGGGTGTTGCAGGTCCTCGAGATCTCCGCGGGTCGGATCAGCGCCGATGAACGCCTTCCTTGACACCGCCAGGTTGTTCCCCCTCTTCGGCCTGACCCCCCGGCTGGAGCCCTAGCCGTGGAGACGGCGCTCGCGAGGGCCGAAGCCTCGCGGCTCGCGGCTCAAGGCCCCGGATACCGCAACTCGTTTTCGACTTCGACCCAACTTCACCGACGAGACCGCCGCCTGCATGAGCTATTCCAGGCGCCGACGGAGGACGTGCGCGGCAATTCGCACGGCGGCGTGATCAAGGTCAAGTGGCTCAACGCTCAGGAGGCTGAACCGCCAAGGAGGAGAGTCCGAGACAGAACGCCACAGGACCTGGTTGCGCCAGGCAGGTCGCCACCAAGACCACCAACGCAGGCCCTCCCACGCCCCTTGCATCCATACCGACAGGGCGAGCTCTCGTGTCCGTTCACGGTCGCGGCCGATGACGTCCGTGGGCTTGGCGTTCATGGCCACGAGCGTGTGCGGGTCGTCAAGGTCGAGCACCTCGGTTGGCGGGTCCGCCTCGAACGTGGCCAGAGCACGACCGCCCTCGGGGAGCCAAGGGACGACGAACATCGCCGCCGACCAAGCTGCAAGGTCACCGAAGACTTCACCGACGGCACCCTGCGGAGTCTCGGAGACGTACAGCGCTTCATAGTGACTCGGGTTGTCGGCTCGCCCGCCGCCCTGCCTTGACACATCGACGTGGAGCGGATGCCCTGGCTCATCGACTCCAGCACCATCACGCCAGGCGATGACCCGGTACAGGCGCATCAGGCGTACGCGCCGCCGATGGTGGCGTCGATCGCCTTGATGACGTCGCTGGGGCCCTCAGCCATCAAGACGTCCAGCGGGCGAGCGCCGTCCAAGTACGAGTTCGGCGACGTCAGCCACTCACGCGCGACTTCGGGTCCGTACAACTGCTGCAGGCGAGACAGCACATAGTCGAGGTCGACGACCTGCTTGGTGGAAGCGGCAGAGGGCGCTTCTGTCCCCCTGACCCACCGGCCGGGCTGGGACCTGGCCACACCGAGCACCCTAGCCGTAGCGCTGGACCCCCCCAGGTGTTCCACGACATTGGCCGCTTTAACTTGAATGATCCGAATCCGACCGACGTTCGGAACATCGACGTGGAGAGCGGACAGCCGGCTCTGGCGAGGTCCAGCGGCGGCACTGTTCGCGGCCTTCGCACGCCTAGCCTCGGCAATGCTGCCGGTGGCGGCCTTGTTGGATGCGGCGGACTTCGCACCCGCCTTCTTGGCGACCGCGGTCTTCTCGGCGGCGTTCTCGGCCGCCCGACGCTTTTGCGGCATCGCGACTCCTCCCTACAAGTCTGTAGGGTAACACATGAGGAGAGATCCCCCTCTCGAGCTGAGCGGGGCGCATCGCCCGCGATCCGGGTGCAGCCGCTGCCCGATGCAAATTCCGGTGCCGCCGGCGGCGCCTACCGGCTCGGCGGTCCGAGCAGGACATCGACGTCGAGCACCAGGCCCGGGAGGGCGCGGGAGGCGAACGTGGCGCCCCGCTCGAGGAGCGCCGGCGCGGGGTAGCGGCCGTCCGGGTCGAGCCGGTAGATCCGGAACCGGTCGACGTCGAGGTCGACGAACCAGTACTCGGACACGCCCTGACGCTCATACCAGAGCCGCTTGTCCCCGAGGTCGTAGCGGCGGGTGCTCGGCGAGGACACCTCGACGACGAGGTCGGGAGCGGCGAGCACCGACCGCTCGTTCGCCGCGCCGGCGAAATCCGGACCCAGGAAGACGACGTCGGGCTCCATGTGCTCACCGACGGCGGGGTCGACGTTCGCGCCGGGGAAGACTTCGCCCCCCCGCTCGTCGGTCCACGCCAGAATCGTCGCGGAGATCCTGCCCACGACCCGCTGATGGCGCAGCGTCGGCTGGTCAGGGGTCACGACCAACCGTCCGCCGATGAGTTCGCGCTTGAACCCGTCGTCGGGGAAGTCGAGCAGATCCTCGAACACCAGACCGTGTCCAGCCGCTGTCGCCGACATCTCGTCCCTCCTGCCGTGACACCCTACGGTAGGACATCACCGTAGAACGATCCGATGCCCGTCCACAGCCTCTGGGTCAGATGGCGCCCGCGCTCGACGACCTCATCCCGTGCCGCGCGAGAACGATGCGGTCCCGTCCGGCGAGGTCACGGACGACGCCCACGTCGGTCAGGCCGGCGACACGGCAGCGCGCCGCGGTCACGGCCGCGCGGGCGGGGTCGAGCTCCAGCAGCAGCCAGCCGCCGGGCCGGAGCCACCGCGGCGCGGCATCGACGAGCCGCTCCACGACTTCGTTGCCGGTCGGGCCGGACACCAGCGCGGCGACAGGGTCCCAGTCACGGACCTCGGGCTCAAGACCCGCGAGCTCGGCCTCGGCCACGTAGGGCGGATTGCAGACGAGCACGTCGACGTGGCCGCGCAGGGCCCGGGGCACGGGCCCGAGGAGATCCCCCCGCCCGACCTCGACGGCGACCCCGCAGCGCGCGGCGTTCTCCCGGGCCAGGGCAACGGCCTCCGCCGAGACGTCGGTGGCGAGGACGCGGCCGGGAGCGGACTCCGACGCCACGGCGCAGGCGATCGCCCCCGTCCCCGTGCACGGCTCGACGACCACGCCGCCCGCGGGGGTCCGGTCGGCTGCCTCGCCGGCGAGCACCTCGGTCTCCGGGCGCGGCAGGAACACGCCGGGCCGCACGAGCAGGTCGAGGTGGCGGAAGCCGACGCTGCCGAGGATGAGCTGGAGCGGCTCCCGCGCGGCCCGCCGTGCGACGAGCGGCTCGAGCCGGTCGCCGGCGTCGGCCGGCATGGGACGGGCACGGCGCAGGAGCAGCTCGCCCCGGCCCCAGCCGGTCACGTGGCGGACGAGCAGCTCGGCGTCGTTCCGCGGCGTCGGCACCCCCGCGGCCGCCAGCCGCCGCTCGGCCGCCGCCAGGGCGTCACCGGTCACGCGTCGGACAGGGCCTCGAGCCGACGGCGCTGTTCCTCACCGGACAGCGCCTCGACGATGCCCTCGAGCTGTCCTTCGAGCACGTCGCCGACGTTGTGCACGGTCAGGCCGATGCGGTGGTCGGTGATCCGGCTCTGCGGGAAGTTGTAGGTGCGGATCTTCTCGGAGCGGTCGCCGGTGCCGATCTGCGCGGAGCGGACGTCGGCGCGCTCCTTCGCCGCCCGCTCCTTCTCGGCGGCGAGCAGACGCGCCCTCAGGATCCGCAGTGCCTTCTCCCGATTCTGGATCTGCGACTTCTCGTCCTGGCAGCTGACGACGAGGCCGGTGGGCAGATGGGTCATCCGCACCGCCGAGTCGGTGGTGTTCACCGACTGGCCGCCGGGCCCGGACGAGCGGAACACGTCGATGCGCAGGTCGCCCGGATCGACCCTGACGTCGACCTCCTCGGCTTCCGGCATGACCGCGACCGAGGCGGTCGACGTGTGGATCCGCCCGCCGGACTCGGTCTGGGGGACCCGCTGGACGCGGTGGACTCCGGACTCGTGCTTGAGCTTGGAGTAGGCGCCGCGCCCGTTCACCTGGAAGATGACCTCCTTGACGCCGCCGATGCCCTGCTCCGACGCGCTCATCTCCTCGGTCTTCCAGCCGAGCCGCTCGGCGTAGCGGCTGTACATCCTGTAGAGCTCGCCGGCGAACAGACCGGCTTCGTCGCCGCCGGCCCCGGCGCGGATCTCGACGATCACGCCGCGGTCGTCGAGCGGGTCGCGCGGCAGGAGCAGGAGCCGGAGGCGCTCGAGCAGCGCGGCGGCCTGGGACTCGGAGTCCTCGCCCTCCGCCCGGAACAGCTCGCGGTCCTCGCCGGCCGATTCGCGCGACAGCTCACGCGCGGCGGCGGCGTCCCCGATGGCGGTGCGGTAGTGCCCGTAGACCGCGACGACCTCGGCGAGCTCCGCGTGGCGCTTCGCCGTGGTCGTGTAGCGGGCGGAGTCGGCCAGCACCTCGGGATCGGCCAGTGCCGCGGTCAGTTCGTCGTAGGTGCGCGCCAGCTCCTCGAGCCGGTCGAACATCGTGGCCATGCGGGTCGCTCCAAGGCAGGCGGAATCGGGTTCGCCGGAACCGGAGACCGCCGCTACGACTCCGCGGCCGGCTGCTCGTCGGGGGCCTCGACGGCGACGCCCGCGACGTCGGCCAGACCGACCGTCTCGGTGGCTTCGTCCGGTCCCCAGACGAGGGGCGACGGCAGCGCCACGGTGCGGCCCGCCAGGTGCGCGGTCGGGACGACCGCCTCGAACGCCCGGATCGCCACCTCGATCTGGTCGTCAGTCGGGGGCTTCGTCGTGATCATCTGCAGCCACAGGCCCGGCTTCATGAGCGCGCGGACGAGCGGGTTGTCCTTGCCCGCGCCCAGCCGCAGCCCCTCATAGGCGAGACCCGCGACGACCGGCAACAGCAGCACGCGCAGCAGGATGTGGTACGTCGCGGTGACGAGCACGCCGCCCTCAGGCGCCGGCACGACAGAGCCGGCGAGCGTGTAGGTCACGATCGCGATGAGCATCACCATCAGCAGGAAGTTCGTGCCGCACCGGACGTGCAGCGTCGAGTACTTGCCGACGGCCGCCGGCTCGAGCTGCTCGCCGTGCTCCCACGCCGCGATCGTCTTGTGCTCACCGCCGTGGTAGGCGAAGACCCGCCGGATGTCGGCGAGCAGCGAGATGGCGAAGAGGTAGCCGAGGAAGATCGCGATCCGCACGACGCCCTCGACGAGGTGGTACCCGACGTTGGAGTCGATGCGGTCGTTGAGGAACGCCAGGCCCACGTTCGGCACGACGATGAACACCCCGACGAACAGCAGCAGCGCCATCACGAGGCTGCCGCCCATCTGCTTGCCCGACAGGCGCTCGGACTCGTCGACGGACTGGTTCGCCGAGATCGACAGCGCCCGCGTGCCGATGGTCAGCGCGTCGACCAGGCCGAACATGCCCCGGAACATCGGCTTGCGGAACAGCGGATGGCGCTGCGGGAAGTCGCTGACGGAGTGGCGCTCGACGTAGATCTCCCCCGACGGCCGCCGCACCGCGACCGCCCAGGTCCGGGCGCCGCGCATCATCACGCCCTCGATGACCGCCTGGCCACCGTAGTAGTGCGTGTGCGGGCGCCTCTTCTTCGACACCGGGCGGTCCGACTCAGCGCTTCTTGGCGACGGGCTTCTTGGCCGCGGCGGCCTCGGCGGCGGCCGCCTGCTTCTCCTGCGACTTCGCGAAGCGCTGCTTGTAGCGCTCGACCCGCCCGCCGGAGTCCACCAGCTTCTGCTTGCCGGTGTAGAAGGGATGGCAGTCGTTGCACAGCTCCACCCGGAGCTCCGACTTGGTCCCCCGCGTGATGAAGTCGTTCCCGCACGAGCAGTGCACCTTCGTCAGCACGTACCCAGGATGAATCCCCTGCTTCATGATGGTTTCTCGCTCTCTATTCGTTGAGACCGACGCCAGGATAGGCCGGTGCCCACAAGGCCAGACTGAAGCTAGGTCTGAAGGTTGCTCTTCTGGATCTGCACCAGGAACTGGTTGTTGCTCCTGGTCGACCGCATCTTGTCGATCAGCAGCTCGATCGCCCCCGGCCCGTCGAGGGCGTGGAGGACGCGGCGGAGCTTCCAGATGATCGTCAGCTCCTCCTTGTCGAGCAGCAGCTCCTCCTTGCGGGTGCCGCTCGCCTCGATGTCGATCGCCGGGAAGATGCGCTTCTGCTCCAGGCGCCGGTCGAGGCGCAGCTCCATGTTGCCGGTGCCCTTGAACTCCTCGAAGATGACCTCGTCCATCTTGGACCCGGTCTCGATCAGGGCGCTGGCGATGATCGTAAGCGAGCCGCCGCCCTCGATGTTCCGGGCGGCCCCGAAGAAGCGCTTCGGCGGGTAGAGCGCCGTCGAGTCGACGCCACCGGACATGATCCGGCCCGAAGCGGGAGCCGCCAGGTTGTAGGCCCGGGCGAGGCGGGTGATCGAGTCGAGCAGGACGACGACGTCGTGGCCCAGTTCGACGAGGCGCTTGGCGCGCTCCATCGCCAGCTCGGCGATCTGGGTGTGGTCGTCGGCCGGCCGGTCGAACGTCGAGGCGATCACCTCGCCGGGGATCGATCGGCTCATGTCGGTGACCTCCTCGGGCCGCTCGTCGACGAGGACGACCATGAGGTGGCACTCCGGGTTGTTGAAGGCGATCGCCTGGCCGAGCTCTTTGAGGATCGTCGTCTTGCCGGCCTTCGGCGGCGACACGATCAGGCCGCGCTGTCCCTTCCCGATCGGGGACATCAGGTCGATGATGCGGGTCGAGATGGGACCGTCGGGCGTCTCCAGCGGGAGGCGCTCCTCCGGGAACAGCGGCGTCATGTCCTTGAACTCCGGCCGATGCGGGAGCGCACCGGTCTGCTCGTCGGGTTCGACGCCGTTCGCCTTCTCCACGTGGTGCAGCGCCGGCACCTTCTCGTTGTGCCGCTGTGCCCGGATGGGCCCCTCGACGACGTCTCCCCGGCGCAGACCGTGCTTGCGGATCTGCCCCTGCGAGACGTAGACGTCCCGGTCGCCGGGCAGGTAGCCGGTCGTGCGCAGGAAGCCGTAGCCCTCCGGCAGGACGTCGAGGACGCCGACGCGGGCCTCTCCCGGCTCGGCGTTGGGGTCGTCGTCGCGGTCGCGCTGACGCTGGGGACCGGTCTGCTGCGGCGCCTGCGGCCGGTCGCCCTTGCCCCGACGGCGCTCACGCCGGCTGCGGCGCTTGCGCCCCGGACCGAACTCGTCGTCGCCCTGCGGCTGCCGGTCCTGGTCGGGACGCCTCGGTTCGTCGCGGTTCTGCTGGTCGCCCTCCGGGCGGCGGGGCTCCTCCTCGACGGGCTGGGCCGGATCGACCGCGGTGCCGGTCGCCGCCTGCTCGACGGGCGCCTGCGGGGGCGACGGCTCGGGGGCGGCGTCGGGGGCGGCGTCGGGGGCGGCCTCTTGCGGCCGTGGCCGTCGTTCCACCCGCTGGGCTCGCCGGCTCTCGGGCCGGTCCTCGGTCGCGCCGGCGGTGCCGTCGCCGTTGCCCCCAACCGTGGCGTCTCGGCTGCCATCCGGCTCCGGGATGCGCTCGGCGGCCCGCTCGCGAGTGCGGGTGCGGACGCGGGTGCGCACGGTGGCCTCCTCCCCCGCGGGCGAGGCGGGCGTGGCCGCGGGAGCCGCCTCACCGTCCGGCGCCGCGGTGCGCTCGGGGGTCAGGCCGTTGCCGGATGAGGTACCGGCGTCGCCGGACACCCGGGCCCTCGAGCGCGAGCCACCGTTGGTGGACGCATCGGGCAGGTCGAGCCTCGGCGGGTCGGCGGGTGCGCCGTCGCCTTCGGCGGCGCGGACGATGGCGGCGATGAGCTCCGCCTTCTTCAGTCGCTGGTAGCCCCGCATGCGGAGATTCGAGGCCATGTCTTTCAGCTCGGGGAGCTGCTTTCGTGCGAGGACGCTCGGGTCCATCGGTACTCCTGTCGTCCATGGCGGTCGGCCATGGCGGGTCGTGTGCTGTGCTCAGCCGCTCAGGGCGGCATCGGAAGCCGTGTCGGTGATCGGCGCTGCGGTCGGCCGCACGGGGCCGGGCGCGTCGGTCGTGGACGAAACCACCAGTTCCATCACCCGCGAGACCGTCGCATCCAGGCTGTAACTGGGGACGACGGCCACGCCGTGCTCGAGTGCGAGGGTGCGGACGTAGTTCTGGATCTTGCGGATGTCGGGCAGGTGCTCCAGGTAACGGTGGTGTCCCCTGCTGCGCGCGTCAGAGGACCGTGCCTCGAAGTGGCTCTGATGGATGTGCTGGTCTTCGACCGTGATCAGCAACGGCGCCACGATCGCTTCTTCCCGGGTTGGCAGCTTGAGGAACCCGGGAACGACGTGCGCGCCCTCCACGATAAGGTCCGTGCCTTCTACCACAGCACGGCGGATCAACTGCGACACCCCGACGGACACCGCGTGGACCTGCTGGCGGAAGCCGGCGATCACCGGGTCGGCGTCGCCGGCGGGCTCCCCCAGCAGCGCCGGGATCTCGAAGGTCGAGCTGTGCAGCGTCGGCATCATCTCGCGGGTGAAGATGCCGCGCATGACCTCCCGCACCGCGTCGGTCGAGACGATCCGCACGATGCCGAGCCGGTTGGCAACGGTGGTCGCGACCGTCGACTTGCCGACCCCGGTCGTCCCGCCGATCAGCACGATGAGTGGGATCGAGCGTGCCTGCGCGCGCTGCCACTGACGGTAGTGCTCCGCGTAGCGGCAGCCCACCTCCTCCTCCAGGACACTGGCGGCCAGCTCGCGCAGGTCCGACGAGGAGATCGCGGACTGACCGTCGGCGTGCAGCCTCGCCTCGATCACCTCCGCAACGTGGAACGCCCGGTACGGGGGGAGTCCCGCTGCCATGACCGACGTGGCCATCAATCCCTTCGAGTAGGGCAGGCCGGCCTTCCCGTCGCGCACCGTGACGTGACGCCGGCCGGCGGGCCGGCCTTCACTCTCGAGTGCGGGATCCATGGGGTGGTCTCCGTCGGAGATCCTGGTGGCTGATAGAACCGTGCCGGCGAGGCGCAGCCGCGCCGGTTCCGTCAGGGGGTTGGGTGGCGTCCGAAGCGCTCGTCCGCCATCTGGGCCAGACGCCCGACCGCCTCGGCGAGCGTCCCCTCACCGCCTGCCGCCCCGGCGTCGTCGTCGACGCCGGTCACGACCGGACGGTTGTCGCAGACCACCACGCGGGCTCCGACCGCGGAGGCGGCCCGCGCCGCGACGTCCACGGCAGCGGCCTTCAGTTCCATGAGCAGCACGTCGAACGCGGGGGCCGCCTCCAGGTCTGCACGGAGAGCGGGCCGGTCGGCGAGGCGGCTGCTGGTCGCGACCACCTCGCAGCCGTACCGCTCCTGCAGGTACGCCGCGAGGGTGCCGGCGACGGGAGCAGGTGCGGTCGTCGCGAAGAACACCTTTTCACCGGCCACCATTCCCATCGGCACGGGACGGAGGACGGTGCGCAGGACCGGTGCACGTCGCGAGATGCTGCGGATGGCCCCGAGGACTGCCTCGATCTGCGCCGGCGTGGACCTCGGAGGCTCGCACATTGTAACGAGCACGAGATCGGCCAGCAACACGCGGTAGGGACCCAGATACCCGCGGACGAACTCGGGGTCGCAGTCGCCGGGGACGACGAGCACCGTGGCGTCGGCGTGGACCGCGGGCAGCGCCGAGCCGCTGCCCTCCAGCACCAGCAGATCGCCGCCCAGCTCGTTCGCGGCCCGCACGGCCGCCGCCACGTTGGAGAAGCCGACCGCGCCCGCCAGGCCGCCGCCACAGCGCCGCGCCCCGACGGTGGCCGCGCCGGTGGTGACCGCGTCCTCGTAGAAGTCGCTGGCCGCGTGACCGCCGGCGTCGGCGACGGCGAGGAGTGCGGCCGGGTCCAGGGGCGTTCCGGCCGGGACGACGACGGGCGCCGGCGGCCCGCCGCGGCCCATCGCCACGACGACGGGGGTCCGGCC
>JACCXR010000500.1 GCA_013696915.1 Euzebyaceae bacterium | reverse complement strand
CCGCAAAGCCTGGAGGACGCCTACCGCCGCGACGAGGTCCCCCTCAACGTGGCGAGTAAGCCTCAATCCACCGTGCAGCCTCTGGAAGGTCGTGTGGAGGCCGGTGGGCGCAAGGTGGTGGTCGGCGGGGGCGGCGTAGCCGTCGCCGATGTCTTGGGGGCTGGTCCAGGGGCCGGTCGTGGGCGGGCTTGCGCGGCCGGGCGGGGTGCCGGTGCGTGGTGGATGGGGTCATGTCGGGCGGCAGGCGGCGCGGGCTTGGTGTCAGGTGGGCGCGGGAATCGCGCGGATGGTCGCCAGCGCGGCGTCGTAGGCGTCACGCCAGGGCCAGTTGCGGGGGAAGCGCAGCTTGATGGTGCGGGCCGTGCGCACCAGGCGGGCGGGCATCGCCACGATCTTGCACCGCAACGTCTCGGCGGTCGCATCGGCCCACTGCCCGCCGGCGGCGCGCAGGGTCCAGCGGGCGATGTTGTGCGCCAGGCAGGCCAGCGCGAGCCACGCGGCGTTGGCGAAGAACTTCCCCGACGGCACGTGCGCGAGCCCGCCGGCCTTGAGATCGCGGATCCCCAGCTCGACCACGGCGTGACGTCGGTGGTCGGCCTCCAAGGCGAGCATGTCGCCGGGCCGGTCGGTGAGGAACGGGTGGTAGTCGAACACCACGTCCAAGGCGAGCTGGGAGCCGGGGGTGGGCCGGACCCGCCGCACGATCAGCCGCAGCTCGCGTTCGTCGCGGGTGCCTTTGAACGCGGTGTAGGTCGTCTCGGCGACGTCCGCGCCGCCGTCCATCCAATACTCGATCGGCACCCACGCGCACTCCGGGATCGCCTCGATCGCGGCCCGGATCGGCTTGAGCAGCCTCACCGTGACCGAGAACCGCGCGCCATGCGCGGCGCAGCCGGACACCAACGCCCGCGAGTAGAACGCCGAGTCCGCCCGCACCGTCAACCCCCCCGTCGCGCCGGCGTCACGCACCCGCCGCAGCGTCTCGCGGATGAACGTGCCCACCCCGCGCGCCGAGCTCGCGTTGCCGCCACGCATGCGCGCGTGCAGCACCTCCCCGGTGCCGACCAGCGTGGCCAGCAGCGGGTGGTAGCCGCGCACCTTGGTGTAGCCGAAGCGCGCGCCCTGCTTGGCCGTGCCGTAGGTCTGACAGATCGTGCTGTCCACATCGATGGTGAGATCGGCGTCCAGGTCCGGGCCCAGCCCCGCCGCCCACGCGCGCGCCAGCACGATGCGCCCCACCGCGTCGAACATGCGCACCGCCGCCCAGTTGAACCCACGCAGCCACGTCCCGATCGTGGACGGCGCCCGCGTCTGGGTGAACACCTTCCCGGCCGCGCCGGCACGCAGAACGTCGCAGTCGTCGATCGAGTCGCCGCCGGTCAGCATCGCCCCGACCACCGTCATCGCCTTGACCCCGCAGTGCGCCCGCCCCGCGGCGTCGGCCCGCAGCTTCACCCGCGCGTCGACCAGCTCGGCGATCCCCAACTTCTGCGCCAGCGCGGCAGGTGCCTGCAAGCCGGCGTTGGGCACGACGCTGTCGTCGTCGAAGGTCGTTTCAACCCGGGCGAGGTTGTGCGATGATCGCATCTGCGAGATGCCTCCTGTTTCTTGGGTCCTGCGGTCTTCAGACATCCGCATTGTCCCAGGTCAGGAGGCATTTTCATTGGAAGCAGCGCCACTCTACGGCGTAGCTATTCGGTTGAGTAGCCGGGGGGAGTCTCACCCCCCGGCCCTCGTAGAACCGGACGTGAACCTCTCGGTTCATCCGGCTCCCGTCGCGCCAGCCTTTATGGATGCCAGCCTCCAGTGGGCGAACAGGTCTGGCCTGGATCTGGTGATCCTGGCCAGGAACGTGGCCGCTTTGCGAGGGCTGCGGCGCATCCTCTTGTATTTCCACATGGCCCAGCGGATCAGATACTCGTTGAGGTGGCTGAGCACCACTTTGCTCAACGTCGAGCGATGGAACCGCCCGTAGTAGTTGATCCAACCGCGCACGATCGGGTTGACGGCGCGGGCGAGGTCCTCCACGGACTGAGTGGTCCGGTGGTGAAGCCGCCACGCCCTGATCTCCTGCCGCATGGCCTTCGCCGCGTGGGTGCTCACCGCGGGTGAGAACGAGACGAACACCTGGCCCGTCTTGTTGATGGCCTTGCGGGGCCGGAACGTGTACCCGAGGAAGTCGAACGACTCGTGCTTCATGAGAGCCGCGTCGTCCGCTCTGCTTGCAGTACACGATCCGGGTCTTGGCGGGGTGCAGCTCGAGACCGCACTCCGCCAGCCGCACAGCGATCGCGCCCCGCACCTGCTCGGCTTGCGCCTGGCTGGTGCAGTGCACGATCGCATCATCGGCGTAGCGCTCGAACGGGACCGACGGGAACTCCCGTCGCATCCACACATCGAGCGCATAGTGGAGGTACAGGTTCGCCAGCACCGGTGAGATCGCCGACCCCTGTGGGGTGCCGCGATCCCGTCCGATGAGGCTGCCATCGGACTGCTGCAACGGGGCAGTCAGCCACCGCTGCACATACAGCCGAACCCAGGGCAGGTCGGTGTGATGGGCGACCGCTTTGAGCAACAGCTGGTGATCGAC
>JACCXR010000499.1 GCA_013696915.1 Euzebyaceae bacterium | reverse complement strand
CCCAGCGCCCGCGGGCCGCGGAGACCGAAGCCGCCCCGACCGTGCTGGCGACCGGGGTCGCGCCCGGGCCGGTGCCCGAGCGCCTCCCGCCGGAGGTCGACGGGCCCGTGGTGGGGGTCGCGACGCTCGATGCGCTGCCCGCCGGCGTGCCGGACGACTGCGGGGCCGGGGAGATGGCCTGGGAGGTCGCGCCGGCCCTCTCCGACGTCGTGGTGACGCCGGAGCTGGTGCTGTTCGCGTTCACCGGCGAGGGCCAGATGCAGTTCGCCGGGCCGGGCCAGCCGACGGACCAGCGGGTGAGAGTCTCGTGCTTTGCCTGGGGGGACGGTTCCAACCTGGCCACTGGCTCGATGGGCGCGGTCCCGGAGGACCAGGCCGGTCAATTCGGCGGGTTCGGGACGTGCTGCACGAGCGACGGACGCAGCATCGCCGCGCAGACGACGACCGCGCCGGCCGGTGCCGAGTGGGCGCTGCAGGAGCGCAACGGCTGGTGGCTCGCCTACCCCGTGCCCGACAGCGAGGCCGTCCAGCTGAGCTGGACCTACCGGGAAGGCCGCTTCGGCAACGGCCAGCCGCCCTCGAGCCACGTCCTGTTCGTCGACGGCGACGGCCGGATCCTGGACGACACCATTGTCCGGTTCTAGCCGCAGGCCCCGGTCCGGCCGGACGGACAGGTCGGCAGCCGCAACCGGGCCCGGCCCGAGGGCGTCTGGAAGGGCACGGGCTCCGGGCCGTGGCCCGAAGCGGCGAGGAGGACGCGTGCGGCTGTGGGGCGCCACGTTCGTGTGCGCGCTCCTGCTCGTGCCCGCCGTCACCGCGGCGGCCGCCGCGCAGGATCCCGCCCCGACGGTCGAGGACCTCGGCCTCCAGGTGCTCGCCGGCCACGGCGGCCGCGACGCCTCCGCGCCGTGGACCCCGGTCGAGGTGCGGCTGGAGCCCCGCAGGCCCGTGGGCGCCACCCTCAGCGTGGAGACCCAGGGCGACGCCGGCGTCGCGCGCGAATCCCGCCGGGTCGAGGTCGGCGCCGGGTCGCTGAAGATCTACAGGTTCCTGGTGCCGAGCGGCCGGGTGCGGGTGGTCGTCGAGGAGGCCGACCGCGAGCCGCTGACCGTGCGCGCGGACCAGACCGGCGCCGACGGCGGCTACCTCGTCGGCATGCTCGGTGCCCTGCCGGCCGAGGCGCCGCCGCTGCGGATCGAGCCGCTCGGCGTCAACGGGACGTGGGTGCCGGTGGACCCCGCGTGGGTCGCGCTGTCGCCCCTCGCGCTCGCGCCGCTCGGCGGGCTCGTCGCAGAGATCGGCACTCTGGCCGACCTGCCCGAGGCGGCCCGCCGCAACCTGGCCGCCGCCGTGGTCGCAGGCACCGACCTCGCGGTCGTCGCCGACACCGAGGGGCCGGTCGATCTCGCCGGTCTCGGGTTGCCGTGGTCGCCGGCCTCCGAGGTGGTGCCGCCTCTCCCGGCCGAGGCCGCGGCAGCGCCGCCGGCCGGGCTGACGCCGTCCGCGGGCACCTGGGTGCTTCAGGCGGGGGCGCTGCGGCCGGGTGGAGGAGCGACCCCGTTGGCGGCGACCATGCCGGCCGGCCGCGGCCGGGTCAGCGTCGTCGCGGTCGGCCCGGGCGCGGGCGAGTACGGGCGGTCCCCGGCGCTGTGGTCGGCGGTGACCGGGCCGAGCGGCCGCACGGGGACGCAGAACAGCGAGTGGGCGGTCCAGCGCTACCCGCACCAGTTCGCCCGCCTGCTCTCCGAGGGCGGGGCGTCGACCCCGGCGCTGCCGTGGCTGGCCGGCTTCCTCGTGACGTACGTGCTCGTCGTGGGGCCGGTGAACGGGATGATCCTGGCGCGGCTCCGCCGCCGGGAGCTCGCGTGGGTCACGGTGCCGGCCGTCACCGCCATCTTCACCGCGGCGGGCTTTCTCGGCGCCACCGGGAGCCGCCCGCCCATGGGCGTCGCCAGCGCGGTCGCGTGGTGGGTCGACGGCATCGGCACCGAGGTCGTCGCGGTGGGGGCCCGCGGGCCGACGGCGGGGGTGCACGAGGCGGTCCTGCCCGGTGAGGACTGGACCGCGCGGCCGCTCGTCGACGGCGGCCGCACCTCGACGGTGACGCGCGCTGAGGACGTGACCGTCCGCATGGACCTCACCGCGCTCCAGCTCGGCGGCGTGCTGGCGTCCAGGACGACCACCGACCCGGCGCCCCTCGAGGTGGAGGCGGTGGCGGGACGCGGCGGGGTCGAGGTCACCGTGACGAACGTCTCGGGCGCGGCCGTCGAGGACGTCGCTGTCCGCGCCGGGAGCTCCTCGGGCAGGGTCGGCACGCTGGCGGCCGGGGCATCCGACACCGTGACCGTGGGCGGCGCCCGTCTGCAGACCCGCGACCCCTTCCGCGACGTCTTCGACGGGCTGGCGGCCGGCGCCGACGGGATCGTGACCCCGCCGGCCTCGATGGAGGCGGTGCTGCGGTCCGACGTGATGGACGGCAACCCGGCGCTGGTCTGGGCGGTGGGGCGGTCCCCGGACGGGGGGGTGGGGGGTCTGCGGACCGACGGGCTGCCGATCCGCGACCTCGGCCGGCTCGTCGTCGTCGGCGCCCGCCCGGCCCTGCCCGCCGACGGGGCGGTGCTCGCGCAGGCCGTCGAGCGGGTCGCGCTCGCGGACCCGCAGGCGTTTCGCCCCTCGCCGCTGGCCGTCGAGGGCCCGCGCGACGTGCACCTGCGGTTCCGCTTTCCGCCGGGAGCGACGCCGGCGGTCGTCTACTCCGACCTCGACCGCGGCGGCCAGTTCGGCGGCTCCGTCGAGCTGACCGTGTGGGACCACGCCGCCCGCCAGTGGCTGCCCGCGGGGCAGGCGCTGCCGCTCGGGGGCGGTGACGCCGCGACGCTCGTCGACCCGCTCGGGCAGCTCTACGTCCGCGCCTCCGGCGAGCTGTTCCCGTTCGAGTTCTCGGGCCGCGGCGTCGCCGGTGTCGCGGTGCACCCGTGACCGACCACACGCTCACGGTGCCGCCCCCGCCGCCCCCGCCCCCGCCGCCGGCGGCCACGGCGGCCGAGACGGCCGTGCGCGTGCGCGGCCTCGTCAAGCGCTACGGCCGCTTCGTCGCGGTCGACCACCTCGACCTCGACGTGCCCGCGGGTGCGGTCTTCGGGCTGATCGGGCCGAACGGCGCCGGCAAGACCACCACGATGCTGTCGCTCGCGACGCTGCTCATCCCCGACGAGGGCACGGTCGCGGTCTTCG
The DNA here is from genome assembly GCA_013696915.1 of Euzebyaceae bacterium. Lineage (GTDB taxonomy): Bacteria > Actinomycetota > Nitriliruptoria > Euzebyales > Egibacteraceae > JACCXR01. The sequence continues at coordinate 1,914 of JACCXR010000499.1, read as the reverse complement.
GCGCCGACCCCGTCCGCCGGCCGCGCGACGTGCGCCGCCTCGTCGGCTGGATGCCGGACTTCTTCGGGCTCTACGACGGGCTGACCTGCGGGGAGTACCTCGACTTCTTCGCCGCCGCCTACGGCCTGCGGCCCGCCGCGCGCCGCCGCCGGGTCGCCGACCTGCTGGAGCTCGTCGACCTGTCGCACAAGCGCGACATCGACGTCGTCGGCCTGTCGCGCGGGATGCAGCAGCGGCTCGGACTGGCGCGGACGCTCGTCCACGACCCGCGGCTGCTGGTCCTGGACGAGCCGGCGAGCGGGCTCGACCCGCGCGCCCGGATCGACCTGCGGGAGATCCTCCTGGAGCTCGCGCGCCAGGGGAAGACGATCCTGATCAGCTCGCACATCCTGTCCGAGCTCGGCGAGCTGTGCGACCGCGTCGGGATCATCGAGGCCGGGCGCATGCTCGCGCAGGGCACGCTGGACGAGATCCGCGCGGCGTCCCGGGCCACGACGTCGGTCGTCGCGCGCCTGCTCGGCGACGAGGCGGCGCTGCTCGCGGCGGCTCAGGCGGCGACCGCCGCCGGGGCGCTGAACGTCCAGGTCGCGGGGGCGCTGCTGCGCGCCGACCTCGACGGTGGGCAGGAGGCGGCCGCCGACCTGCTCGCCGCCCTGGTCGGGGCCGGGGTCCGGGTCGTGTCCTACACGGAGCAGCACGGCGGGCTCGAGCGGCTCTTCATGTCGGTGACCGAGGGGGTGGTGCGGTGAACCCGGTGCTGCGGCGGGAGCTGATCGAGCGCTGGCGCGGCCGGCGCGCGGTCCTGACGCTCACGCTGTACCTGGCGGTCCTGGGCGGGATCCTCTACCTGCTCTACCGGGTGGGGCAGAGCGTCCTGCAGTCGCAGTTCGGGTTCGGCTTCGGCGGGGTCGACTCGCTGAGCGCCGGTCCCGTCCTCGGACGATTCCTCGTCGAGGGGCTGCTGTTCTTCATCCTGCTGCTCGTGCTGTTCGTCGCGCCCGGCTACGCCGCGTCCGCGGTGTCCGGCGAGCGGGAGCGCCGCACGCTGCCCCTGCTCCAGGTGACGCTGCTGCGGCCGTTCGAGATCGTCCTCGGCAAGCTCGGCGCCTCGGTGGCATGGCTGGCGCTGCTGGTCACGGCGGCGCTGCCGCTGGGCGCGGCCGCGTTCTTCCTGGGGGGGATCGGGCTCGGTGACCTGCTGCGGGGCGTCGCGATGATCCTCGCCGTGGGGGTGTGCGTGGCGGCCATGTCGCTCGGCATCTCGTCCGTGGTCAAGCGCACGTCCGCGGCGGTGGTGCTGACCTACGGCCTGGTGCTGGCGCTCGCGGGGGGCACCGCCTTCCTGTCGCTCGCCGAGGTCGCGGTCCGGGCGTCCCGGGGCGACGACCTGCGGACCCCGTTGGCCCTGTACCTCAACCCGTTCTTCGGGGTGGCGGACGCAGTGCGGGCGCAGAACCCCAGCGGCGCCGGCATGTCGGCCCTGCCGTCGCCGCTCGGCCTGATGGCCGAGGCACTGCCCGGCGCGCCGGCGATGCGCCAGCGCGACGACGTGATCATGGAGGCGCAGCCCGCCCTGCCTGAACCGGCGTTCACCGAACCGCTGCCCATCGCGCCGCTCGAGGACGCCGGGCCGGTGCCCCCGCCGCCGGCGGAGGCACCGCCCGCCCCGCCGGTACCCCCCGCAGTTGCGGCGCCGCCGCCGCCGGGCGCGGGCGCCGTCGTGATCGAAGAGGCTCCCGGGCCGCTCGGCGCGGACGCCGGCGCGGACCGGGCGCTGGTGTGGCTCAGGGTGCTCGGCCTGTACGTGGCCTTGGGACTGCTCGGCCTGCTGACGGCCACCCGCCGGGTGCGCACCGGCCGTGCGGTGGCCCGTCCGCGGCCCGCCCCGCCCGTGGCACCGCCGGCGGGCGGCAG
>JACCXR010000492.1 GCA_013696915.1 Euzebyaceae bacterium | reverse complement strand
GGCCGGATTCGTCGCGCGCCCCCGCCGGGCGAGCGCGGGGGCGGCGGTGGCGGACAGGATCGCCCGCCCCCCCGCGGCGGCGCGGGTGCGGGCCCGTCTGGACGCCGCTGGGCTGCTGCATGTGGGGGCGTCCCGTTTCCTCGCCGTCACGGCGGCCTCGGGAATCGCCCTGCACGTGGCCGTCGCCGACACCCTGCCGCCCTGGTTGGCGCTGGGGGCAGCGTTGGGGGCGGTGCGGGGCTGCTGGGCGTGGCTGGACTGGCGGGCGGATCGGCGGCGGGAAGCCTTCGCGGCGCAGCTGCCCCAGCTCGCCCGCATGCTGGCGGGTGCCTCGTCGGCGGGGCTCGCGCTGTCCGCGGGGATTGCGCTGGCCGCGGAGGAGCTCGGGGACCCGGCCGGCGCGGAGCTCCGGCGAGTCGTGGGCGAGATGGAAATCGGCCGGCCGCTCGCCGACGCCCTTCTCCGTCTTCGGCGACGCATGCCGTCGCGTGAGGTCACCATCCTCGTGACGACGCTCGCGCTGCAGCAGCGGGGCGGCGGGGACCTCGTCACGGCGCTGCGCCACATGGCTGCCGCGCTGGAACGCCGGAGCGACCTGCGCCGCGAGGTGCGCACCATCCTCTCCGGGGCGCTGGCCACGAGCTCACTGGTCGCGGTTCTCGGAGTCGGCAGCGTCGTGCTGCTCGACGTTCTCAGCCCCGGCGTCCTGGGGCTGATGGCCGCGACGCCGGCGGGTCGCAGTGCGATGGCGGTCGCGGCCGCGGCGTACGCCTGCGGATTCTGGTTGATCCGCCGCACGACGAGCATGCCGTCGTGAGGGCGGTGCCGGCCGGAGGCGCCCTGGCGGCGTGCGTGCTGCTCGCGGCGGCCGGGCTGTGGATGACCGCGACCGGTGCGGGATTGGCGGACCGTTTCGCCCGTGGCGGGGCGGCCGCACCGCGCGGCCCTGCGCGCCGGCGGGCGCGGCCGCTGCTTGGTCCGGTGACCGACCGCTTCTCGGAGTCCTCCGTCGCGCTGATGAGCGGCAGCCGCCGCAGACAGGTGCGCCGCCGGCTGGACGCCGCCGGGCGCCCAGGCGGGATGAGCGTGGAGACGTACGCCGGCCGCCGGGGGGCGTCGACCGTCATCCTCGGAGGTGCGGGGCTGCTGGTCGCGGTGGTTTCGGGTCGTCCCGCGGTCGCCGTGGCCTCGGCAGCGATCGGATGGTTCCACCTCGACATGCGGCTCCGCTACGCGGCCAGACGCCGCCAGGCCCGCATCGACCGGGACCTGCCGGACCTGCTCGACGTCCTGTCCGTGTCCGTGCAGGCGGGTCTGGCGTTCCGGCCGGCCATCGCGAGGGCCGCCGAGGCGCTCGGCGGGCCGCTCGCCGAGGAGGTGGCGACGACGTTGCGCGCGATGGAGGTGGGCGCGGGCCGTCGCGCCGCCTTCGACGGACTGCGGGAGCGCAGTCCATCGCCGGCCCTGCGCCGGTTCGTCGGGGCGTTGCAGCAGGCCGAAGGACTCGGCACGCCGGTCGCGGACACGATGGAGAGGATCGCCGGCGACATGCGGGAGGAGTTCCGCCAGGCGGTTCGACGCAGGGCCGCGCGGGCCGCTCCGCGGGTGAGCCTGATCGTGACGCTGATCATCGTGCCCGGGGCGGTCGTGCTCATCATGACGGCGCTGTTCCTGGGCGTGGGCGTCGACGCCGGGAGTCTCAGTGGCTGATCCCGCGCCCCCTCCGGCGACGGAGACGGCAACCTCCGCTCGACGTGCCGCCGACCGCCCGCCCGGCGGCGGGCCGGCGGGACGTGCGCGGCGGCTCGCACCACCACCGCCACCGTCACCGTCACCGTCACCGTCACCGTCGGCCCAGGCCGGGGCGGTCGCGGTCACCCGCGTCCTGGTCGTGGACGCCGACCCCCTGGTGCGGCACGGCCTCGAGGGACTGCTGGCCGCCGCGGGCGGCTTCCAGGTCCTCGGTCACGCCCGGACGGGGCGCGAGGCGCGTGCGCTGACCCGGAGGCTGCAACCGCAGGTCGTGGTGCTGGGCGCCGCCCTGCCCGACATGAGCGGCGCGAGAGCCACCGGCGACCTGGCGCCGGCGGCCGGGGTGCTGGTCGTCGCCGACACCGAGGATCCGGCGACGGTCCTCGGGGTGCTGCGGGCCGGCGCCTGCGGGTACCTCGTGCGCGGCCGGTTCGACGCCGACGAGCTCGCGCGCGCCGTCCGCGGGGTCGCCGCCGGCGAGACCGTGCTGTCGCCGGCGGTGGCGCCGGTCGTGATGGCCGCTCTCCGGGCGCCGTCCGCCTGCGGCGGTCGCGCCGGCTCGGGCATGCCGGCCGATGCTGGGG
>JACCXR010000476.1 GCA_013696915.1 Euzebyaceae bacterium | reverse complement strand
CGCCCGCGCCCCGTGCGCCGCGAGCGCCTGACCTGCCGCCGGCAGCGCGCGCGGCCGGCGGTGCGCGGCGAGCAGCCGGTCGTCGGGGACCGCGCCGGCCTCGACCTGGACCAGCGCGGCCGCGGCGGCGCCCAGCGCCCCGGCGACCACGACGCGATCACCGGGACGCGCTCCCGAGCGCGGCACCGCCGCGGTCGGAGCGACGTCGCCGAGGACGGTGACCGCGAGCGACAGCACGGGGGCGGCGACGGTGTCGCCGCCGACCAGCAGCGCGCCCCAGCGGTCGCACGCCTCCCGCATGCCGGCGTAGACCGCCTCGACCTCGACGTCCCCGACATCAGGGGGCAGGCTGAGCCCGACGACGACGGCCGTCGGAGCCGCTCCCATCGCCGCGATGTCGCTGACGTTGACCGCGACCGCCTTCCACCCGACGTCGCCCCACCCCGACAGGTCGCGGCGGAAATGGACCCCCTCGACCAGCACGTCGACCGCGACGCACAGCCCGCGATCCCCGACCTGAAGCACCGCGGCGTCGTCGCCGTGGCCGACCAGCAGCTGCCCACCGGCGACGTCGAGGTACGGCGCCAGCCGTCGGATGAGATCGAACTCGCCCACGGCGAGGCAGTATCCCACCCGGACGACCTCCCACGGTCGGGCCGGACCAACGAGGAAGGAGCTGCGGTGCCGGTGCTCAACACCATCGAGCTGGAGGGCGTGTCCGCCGAGAGCTGGATGCACGCCGCCCACGAGGCGCTGCGCGAGGCGGGCAAGACCCTGCGCAACATCGAACGACTGGACATCCTCGGCACGAGCGCGACGGTCGACGGGACCGGCGTTCTGGAGTACCACACGCAGGTGAGGCTCTACTTCGCGGTCGAGCCGCGCTGACGGTCCGCGCGCCGCCCCCGAATCAGCCCTTCACGGCGGCGCGCAGCACGTCCAGCGTGGTCTCGTCGTCGAGCTGCGCGAAGTCCCTGTAAGCCTGGCCGACGGCCAGGAACTCGGCCGGCTGGCTCAGCACGACGATCCGGTCGGCCGCGTCGGCGAGGTCCTCAGCCGCGTGCTGCGGCGCCACGGGGGCGGCGAGCAGCACGTGGGCCGCCCCGCTCCGGCGGGCCAGGGCACAGGCCTGGCGGGCGGTTCCGCCCGTCGCGATGCCGTCGTCGACCACGACCACGACCGCGTCCGCGAGCTCGACCTGCGGCGCGACGCTGCGGTAGGTCTCCAGGCGCCGCTCGACCGCGGCGCGGCGGTCGGAAATCTCGGCCTCAATCTGCTCTGCGGTGAGCCCCAGCCGGTCCACCAGCGACTGGTCGATCTCGACGTGGCCGTCCGGACCGACCGCCCCGAATCCCAGCTCGGAGTTGTGCGGGGTCCTCAGCTTGCGGACGACGACCACGTCGAAGGCGGCGCCCAGGGCGCGCGCCACCTCCGCCCCGACCGGCACGCCGCCCCGGGGGATGCCGAGGACGACGACCCGGCCGGCGTCGCGGATGGCGGCGTCGCCGGACAGCGTCTCGGCCAGGTGACGGCCCGCGTCGCGCCGGTCTTCGAACACGTCCATGTCTCCTCCATCTCCGCGAGGCCGTGCCTCTAGGCTAGACAGCCCATTGTGGTCTGGAAGTCAGCCGCTCGACGTCGGGGTGGACGGCTCGCGAACCGAACTGGGGTCACATTGCGCCGCCCAGGGGACCCCTCAGCGGCTGAGGCTTCCGATCACTCGCGATCCCTGGCCGATCCACTGCGCTGGCGGCACGGACGGCCCACCCTGCAGTCCTGGACCCCGAGTGCAGCGGTCCGAATCGATCGTCTGAGGCTCTAGGATGCCGGCCTGAGAGCAACCATCCCGGGTAGCGAAGGGCAGCTCATGGTCTCGGCCTACATCTTGATTCTCACCGAGGTCGGCAAGGCGGCGCAGGTCGCCACTGCCGTCGCCGAGATCGACGGTGTGAAGGCCGCGGAGGACGTCACCGGGCCTTACGACGTCATCGTCCGTGCCGAGGCGAACGACGTCGACGAGCTCGGGCGGCTCGTCGTCGCCCGCATCCAGGCCGTCGACGGCATCGACCGGACCCTGACCTGCCCCGTCGTGCACCTGTAGATCTCCCCGGCCTCACGGCGCGTAGCGGGCCTCGGCGTGCGCGGCCTCGACGGCGAGCTGCAGCACCCGGTCGATCAATGAGCGGAAGTCGACCCCCTCGGCGGCCCAGGCGGGCGGGAACATCGACGTCGGCGTGAGACCCGGGATGGTGTTGATCTCGTTCACGAGCACCTGGCCGGTGCGCTCCAGATAGAAGAAGTCGACGCGGGCCATGCCGCGGGCGCCGATCGCGAGGTAGGCCTCGCGGGCGTACTCCATGCAGGTGCGCCGGACGCCCTCGTCGAGGTCGGCGGGGCAGCGCAGCTCCACGGGTGCCAGGTACTTCGCCTCGAAGTCGTAGAAGGCGGGGCCGGCGTGGATGGTCTCGCCGGGGCGCGTCACCTCCACGTGGCTGTTGCCGAGCACGCCGCACTCGATCTCACGGACGCCTTCCAGGCCCTCCTCGACGATCGCGACGCGGTCGTAGCCGAACGCCTCACAGATGCCGAGGATCAGCTCCTGCCGATCGGCGATCTTCCGGATGCCGATCGACGAGCCCTGCCGCGCCGGCTTCGTGAACAGCGGGTAGCGCAGCGCGGCCTCGATGTCGTCGAGGACGGGACCGCGGTCGTCCTCCCACACCTGGCGGCGGACGGCCAGATAGGGCACCTGTGGCAGCCCCCGGGCCTTGAACACGCTCTTCATCTGCCGCTTGTCGATCGCGATCGCGCTCGAGGCGACGTCGGCCCCGACGTAGGGCACGCCGAGGCTGGCGAGAAGCCCCTGCACCGTGCCGTCCTCGCCGTAGGGGCCGTGGAGCACCGGGAAGCAGACATCGACGGGCCCGAGGTCCGCTCCGGACTCGAAGCCGTCCCGGAACCGGACCAGCCGGGGACCCTTCCGGGTCTGGACCAGCGCCACCGTGTCGCCGTCGTCGGGGACGCTGGGCAGCGTGCCCTCCCGGGTCGGTGGGACGCCGTCGACGAGGGTCCACCGCCCGTCCCGGGTGATGCCGACCGTGGTGACGAGGTAGCGGTCCGGGTCCATGGCCCACAGCACGCTGCGCGCCGACAGGCAGGACACCTGGTGCTCGCTGGAACGGCCGCCGAACAGCACGAGGACGCGGGTCTTGCTGTGTTCCGTCACGGGCGCGCCCCCTCCAGGCCGTGGAACTCGGGCTTGGGGACACGGCCCATGAGCGAGCCGACCATCACCACCGGATCCGCTCCCTCGTGGACGACCCGCACGACATGTTCGACGATCGGCATCTCGATCCCGTTCTCCGTGGCGATCTCCAGCAGCGCCTTCGAGGACTTCACGCCCTCGGCGACCATCTTCATCTCCGCGATGACGTCATCCAAGGATCTGCCGCGGCCGAGCTGCTCGCCCACGTGCCGGTTGCGCGACTGGGCGCTGATGCACGTGGCCACCAGATCACCCATCCCGGCGAGCCCGGAGAAGGTCAGGGGGTTGCCGCCGAGCGCAACCCCGAGGCGGGTCATCTCGGCCAGTCCGCGCGTCACGAGCGTGGCTTTGGCGTTGTCCCCGAACCCCATGCCGTCGGCCATCCCGGCGGCCAGGGCGATCGCGTTCTTCGCCGCCCCCCCGATCTCGACGCCGACGACGTCGGGGTTGGTGTAGACCCGGAAGTACGGGGTGTGGCACATCGCCTGAACCCGTCTGGTCACCTGCGACTCCGGCCCCGCGGCCACGGTGCCGCCGGGCAGCCGCCGGGCGCACTCCCTGGCCAGGTTGGGGCCGCTCACCACCACGACGTGGCTGTACGGAAGGCCGAGCACGCCGCGAATCACCTGGCTGGCGCGCATGCGCGTCTCGACCTCGATGCCCTTGATGAGGCTGACCGCCGTCGCGTCCCGCGGGAACACGTCCGACCACGCGTCGAGGCTCGCTCGCAGCGCGTGGCTGGGGACCGCGAGGACCACGACCTCCGCACCGCGCAGCGCCTCCTCCGCGTCGGCGGTCGCCCGCAGGCTGTCCGCGAGGACGACGTCGCCGAGGTAGTCGGGGTTGCGGTGCTCGCCGGCGATGAGCTCGGCGATCTCCGCGCGCCTGGCCCACACGGTCACGTCCTCGCCGGCGTCGACGCACATGGTCGCGAACGCCGTGCCCCACGATCCCGCACCCATCACGGCGATCTTGCCCATGGTCGTCGTCCCAGTCGTCTGGAGGATCTCTGACACGTGAATCGCCGAGGCTCGTCCGAGGCGATTCTCATGACATCGGTTGTGGCGGTCGCGCAGCGACCGTCATGGAATGCCGAGTCTAGGAATACGCGCCGCGCTCCGCGTTGCCCGGACGGGTCGGCCTCGGCGGCGAGCCTCAGCGGTGGATTCTGCCGCATACGGCACAGACCACCGCTGAGCGGCGAGTGGGTGGGTCGCCAGCGCACGTTCGCCGGCGGCGGCGATCCGGGCGAACCCGGCAGCCGACGCACCCCGCATACCATGAGCCCATGGGCCTGACCGCCATCGTCCCCGTGAAGGCTCTCCACGCCGCGAAAGGGCGAATGGCCGGCGAGCTCGACCCCCTCGGCCGGCGCGAGCTCGTTTCCTGGATGCTCGACCGTGTCCTGGCCGCCTGCGCCGGCGCGCCGTCGGTGGAACGGACGCTTGTGGTCGCGGGCGACGCGGCGTCGGCGGCGCTCGTGGCGGGGCATCCCGTCGACGTGGTCATCGAGGCCGTTCCCGGGCTCGCGGCGGCCATGGCGACGGGCGACCGGGTGGCCGGTGGCGCGACGGCGACGCTGGTGGTCGCGGCTGACCTGCCGCTCGCCACCGCTGCCGACCTGCAGGCGGTGTGCGACGCTGGGTCCCGCTCGCCGTGCGTCGTCGTGGTTCCGACGCGGGACGGGGGCACCGGCGCGCTCCTGCGCCGACCCGCAGGCGTCGTCGGCACCGCGTTCGGGCCCGGCTCCGCGGCCGCGCACCTGCGGCTGGCCGCCGCGGCCCGCGTGCCGGGCCGGCGGCTGGAGATCGACAACCTGGCATTCGACGTCGACACCCCGCGGCAGCTCGGGATGGTGCGCGCGCGCTGGCGGGGCGGCCCGGGCGAATAGCCCAGGACCCCGTTGCCCTCTACGCTGGGCCGGGCAGGGCCGATCGAGCCAGGAGCGCGCGGATGCCGCAGGGCACGGTGAAGCACTTTGACGTCGAGACGAGCACGGGCACGGTGCTGCTGGACAACCAGGACGAGCTCTCCATCGACGCCGAGACCTTCGCGGCATCGGGGCTGCTGGAGTTGCGGCTCGGTCAGCGCGTCCGATTCGAGATCGAGCAGGAGGGCGAAGACCGCCTGCTGCGGCATCTGAACATCATCAGCATGTGAGCGCCGGCCGCCGCAGGAGGCGCGGGAGGCGCGGCGGAGTCGGTTGTCAGCTCTTCTTCGCGGTCGACCTCGCGGTGGTCGACTTCTTGGTCGTGGATCTCCCGGCCGTCGACTTCGCGGCCGTCGACTTCGCAGCCGTCGACTTCGCAGCCGTCGACTTCGCAGGGGTCGACTTCGCGGTGGCCTTCTCGGTGGTCGCCTTCTTCGACGCCCGGGTGCCGCCCGTCGACTTCGTCGCGGCCTGGCTCGTCGTCTTCTTGGTGGCGGCCTTCTTCGCGGTCGACTTCCCGGCCGCGGTCGACTTGCTCGCGGTGGCCTTCTTCGCGGTCGACTTCCCGGCCGCGGTCGACTTGCTCGCGGTGGCCTTCTTCGCCGCCGACTTCCCGGCCGCGGTCGACTTGCTCGCGGTGGCCTTCTTCGCCGCCGACTTCCCGGCCGCGGTCGACTTGCTCGCGGTGGCCTTCTTCGAGGCTCTGCCGGCAGCCGGGGATCTGCTCGCCGTCGACTTCTTCGCGGTGGTCTTCGCGGTGGTCTTCCTGGTCGCGCCCGCGGGAGCGGTCTTCTTCGGCGCCGCCGTCGAGGTCTTGGCGGAACCTGCGTTGGCGGCTGCTTGCTTCTTGCCGCCAGCGCCTGCCGTCTCTTTCGCGGTCGCCTTCTTCGCTGTGGCCCTCGTGCTCGCCTTCTTTTCTGCGGCAACCATGTCCTAAGCCCTTTCACGGCCCGGAATCCGGGCACTGTCGTCGGCTGGTTGCGGATCAGATTGCGCCCGTCGCAGGGTTGATGCCGTTCTCATGCGTGACGTTAGGTGTTCAGATGCAGCAACGCAACGATTCCCGGCCACGTCACACCGCCCCTGTCTGACCAGTCATCGCGGAATCGCGTGAGCTGCCGCTCCGCTCGACCCAGGTCGTGCTTGGCCATAGTGGTCACGGCCAGCAGCCGGCGTTGCCAGCGTCCGCGCTCCTCGGGCGTCATATGCGCCCCAGACAGTTCCCGGAACGCCCTTGCGCAGCGCCTCGCCGACGCGCCTCGTCGTCGCCGGGTTCGCCGTCCGGGCTCATCGGCGACCACCCTAGGACGCGCGCCGAGCCGGAGGAGGCCACCGCGTGATCTTGCAGGCCTTTCGCGGGCCGCGCCGCGCTGCCTGCAAGACGTCGCCCGCTCGTGATCCGGCCCTGCTGCCGGCGTATCGAAACGAGCTAGCATCTCCCTTGTGAACGTCATCACGAGGAGCAGCCCGGCGGTCCGTCCGACCGCGACCACCGCCGCCGGGTGGCTGACCGTGGTGGCCGCGGTGGGCACGGCGCTGCTGTCGGTCGCGCACATGGGCGTCGATGTCCCGCTCCTGTCGGCCATCGGGCCGGGCGGCGACCGCGCAGTCCCCGTGGCAGCGGTCGCCTTCGGCGTCGGCGCCCTGGTGTACGCCGTCGTGGCCGCGGGCCTGTTCGGGCGGCGGCGATGGGCGTGGGCCGCCGGGGTGGCGGTCAGCGTCCTGTCGATCGCCAGCGGCCTGGGCAACTTCCGCGGCGCCGCGAGCGCGGCCGGCATCGCGGTCAGCCTGGCGGTCCTCGCGCTGCTGCTGACGCCGGCCACGCGGGCCTGGTTCCGCCGGCGGCGCTGACCGCGACCGCAGCGGGCGATCGAC
>JACCXR010000464.1 GCA_013696915.1 Euzebyaceae bacterium | reverse complement strand
CCGCAGCGCGTCCTCCACCGCCGCCCCCTCGCTTAGACCGCGACGACGTCCACGCGGCGCCCGGCCGCATCGACGAGTTGCTGGATGTCCGCAAGGTCCGACGTGACGATGCGGTCGCCGTCTGCGGCAAGGGCGACAACGGCACCGTCGATGGCGTCGCTGCTGCCGGACCGGCCGAGGAGCCTGCCGGCGCTGCGTCCCAGGGGCCCGTCGAGAGCGGCGATGTCGAAGCCGGCCAGTGCGCGCGCGAGCACTGCCTGCCGGCCGTAGCCGCCACGCCACACCTGCGCAACCACTCCGCCGTGGGTCACCGGCGGGGTGCCCTGGAGGAGTTCCGCCTTCAAACGGCGCCACATCGCGCGGTCATCGCGTTCGAGCGCCACTAGGGCGCCGGCGTCGCAGATCAGGGTCAAGCCGCCCCCGGACGCTGCACGGCCGCACGTGCTGCTGCGGCGGCGTCGCGGTCGGCGCGTGCCTGTTCCGCCAGCTCGCCGTGTCCGATGACACCGTGCTCGGCCTCATGGGCAGCGACGGCTCCCGCGAGCGCCGCAAGGCGGAGGTCCTTCGCGACCTTGTCGACGAGTGCCTCGTTCACCCACCCGCTCAACGACTCGGCGCGTCCCTGAGCCACGGCGGCAGCGCCCGCGGCGGCCACGTCGACATCGACCGACACGGTCAACCGCTTCTTGGACATACGATCAGGATACGGACGCTGGCGAAGCCGAATGCCCCATCCGCCGCCGTGGCGCTGGAGAACGACCAGCGGGCTCCCCGGTGGGCGCTTGCTCAGCGCCCCGGGGGCTGCCCGCCGAGTGGCGGGCGACGACGTCGGCGATCACCGCCATGCCGTGCTGGATGTCCCCGACTCCCACGTCGCCGTAGCCCAGGACGAGGGCGGGAGGGTGGGTCGGCCCGCTGCGGTAGCGGTCCATGCCGTAGACCCCGACGCCGAGAGCCCTCGCCTCCGTCTCTACCCTCTCCTCGTCGGCGTGCGGGAGGGGCAGCACGGCATGCAGCCGGCGGCGATGCCTTCGAGGGTGAAGCCGACGGCAGCGGCGGCCGAGGCGAGGACGTCGCGCCGCTGCCGGTAGAGCGTCCGGACGCGGCGCAGGTGGCGGTCGTAGGAGCCGCTGCGGACGAGCGGGACACGCCCAGCTCCTCGGCGAACACCCGCGAGGACGGCAGCCGCGTCCCCGGCGACAGGCGTCCCGCCCGCACGGCGTCCCGCAGCGCCACCTCGAGCTGCTCACGCAACGGCCGGCCGGCGCCCCGTTCGAGCACGACAGTGGTCCACCCACCAGGGGATCGAAGTGGACCCTACCGCCGTACCGGTCTCGCCGAAGCCTTGCGGCATGGCCGACGACACCCACGACCTCGACCGGTCACCGACCTCCGGTAATCCATCGGTCTCCGCGGGCGCGCGGCTCGCCGCGCCGCTGGCGGTGGCCGTCGGCCTGTTCGGGGTGCCGTTCGCCGTCCTCGCCCCCGACGCCGGGATGACGCCGGCCGCCACGCTCGTGATGAGCCGACGACGTTCGCGGGCAGCGCCCAGTTCGCAGCCGCCGCGGTGCTCGAAGCCGGCGGAGGCGCGGCCGCAGCGATGCTGGCCGCGGTGCTGCTGAACAGCCGCTACCTGCCCATGGGCGTGTCGGTGGCCCCTGACCTCCGCGGCTCGCCGCTGCGCCGCCTGCTCGTGGCCCAGATCGTCGTGGACGAGTCGTGGGCGGTCGCGAGGACCCGCGACGGCGTCGACGCGGGGCGCCTGCTCGGGGCGGGACTGGTCCTGTACCTCGCCTGGGTGGCCGGCACGGCCGCGGGCCTGCTCCTCGCCGGCGTCCTGCCCGAACCGCAGACCCTCGGACTGGACGCCGCGTTCCCGGCGCTCTTCCTCGCCCTGCTCGTGGCGGGCGTACGCAACCGCGCGGCACCGCGGTTGCGCTCGGCGGCGCCGGCCTGGCGCTGGCGCAGACCCCGGTGCTGCCCCCCGGCCCCGCCCCTGCTGACCGCCGGGCTGGCCGCCCTGGCCGTGGTGGGCCGATGACCGTCTGGCTCGTGGTCGTGGGCGTCGGCACCGCAACCGTGGCCATCAAGGCCCTGGGGCCGGTGGCGCTCGGAGGGCGACCGCTCCCCGCGCCGGTGCGCCGGGTCCTGTCGGCGCTGGGTCCCGGGCTGCTGGCCGCTCTCGTCGCCACCAGCGCCTTCACGTCCGGGGGCGCGCTCGTGCTCGACGCCCGCCTGGGCGGCCTCGCGGCCGCGGCGATCGCCGTCGCATGCCGCGCGCCGGTGCTGGTCACCGTCATCGCCGCCGCAGCCACCACCGCCGCCATACGGCTGCTCGCCGGCTGACGCGGCGCCGTTTCGGCCCACGGCGGGAGCCGCGTTTCAGGTACCCCGCACAGAACCTCGTCCGCTGCTGCCGCGAGTCCTCGCAGGCGGGCTCACCCACCGCCGGCAGCGTCGTCGCGGTTGGCACGGCCGACCACCTGCCAAACGGCCCCAGGCGCAACTGCTTCTCAAGGACTACGCGAACCGGGCCAAAATGGGCATTCCGAAGATGGCCCTTGCCCACCCCACGCGATGCCTGTTTCATTTGTAGGGCAGTCGCACCGGGGCTTCCTGGAACTCGCCTCGCTCATCGCGCCGAACGCCTCAACCGCGTGAGCCCGGTGCCGATGAGGACGCAGCTCGCAGCCTGATCGATGCCGCTTCGCGGCGCTGCACCCGCCCGACCCCTTCGGGGGGGTCGTTATCGCTGCGTGCCGGGAGGCACCCCTCATGACGCCTCGACTGCGCCTCCTGCGGTCCGACCAGGAACGCTTGCCGTGGCCCTGGGGCACCCTCCTCGCAGCACGCCTCACCCCCACGAACACACCCCTGGCCTCCTGGCGGGGCGAGGCGGCATCTGACAATGCTTGGTCTATTCATGAAGCGGTCCTGGACAGCCCGCGGGCCGTGTCCTGACGATGACCTCTGAGAACGTGCGCCCCTGCGCTTACTGCCTGGGCCCCTCGCCGGGCGCCACGTGGTGCGGGACATGCGGCGCGGCACAGCACCCGGACTGCTGGCAGAAGGCTGGCGGGTGCGCTGCGGACGGCTGCGCAGGCACCACCATGGCGCAGGCCGCGCCGTGGGATGAAGTGACCTGGCCGACTCTAATGGTCTCCCCATTCGATCAGCAGACCACGGCGACGCTCAACGCCTCCGCGCGCCCGCCGGAGGCGGTCGTCCAAGTGCTTGCCCAACCAAACCGCTCACGCCGCCGTTTGCTCGCCGTCCTCGTCGCGTTTCTCGCGGCCGGGATCCTCGGTGGCGCGACCACCTTCGCGGCCTTCTCGCTACTGCCGGACGGTGGCGCAACCGTGGCGCTGACGCCAGCCGCCACCGCCACGGCCACCCAGCCGACGCCGAAGCGCGTTCCGGCTGCGCCGACCGCCGAAACGGCAGAGGTGCGGGTGCAGGTGCTCGACGGTGCGGGCTCCGGGGTTCGGCTCGACGCCGCGGTTGCGGCGCTCGAGGACCTGGGGTGCCGCGTGACGGTAGGCGAGGCCGCGCTGCCCTTCGACACCACCACGGTGTACTACGGTGACGGCGCACGCGACGCGGCGTCCGCCCTGCGCGACGCCGATGCGCGCTTCACCCGGATCCTGGGCCGGCAACCAGGTCTCGACGACACGTACGACGTGCAGGTGATCGTGGGCGCGGACTGGCCGCTGCCAGCAGGACAGGAGGACGTCGCAGCAGCGCCCACGGGCAGCCCGGACGCCGCGGCTGCACCACCACCGCCGGCGCCTGCACCGCCAGCACCGGCACCGCCGGCCGCTGTGCCGGCCGCGCCAGCCCCGCCGGGGAGCTACGGCACCGCCACGCTGCAGGTTCCCGGCTGGGTGGCGATCCTCGACAGCGTGTTCCCGGACGGGACCCTGCCCGCCACCGACCTCCCGCGCCAGGGACCCTTCGCCTATGCCGATGTCCTGGCCTACGCCGGGAACTTCGAGCGGGCCGGGATCGCGACCACCGTGTTCAACTCCAGCACCTACTCCTCCCTGCGCCCGGGCCTGTGGGTCATCGCCGTGCCCGGCTTCGCCACCGGTGACGCCGCCGAGGGGTACTGCGCGACCGTCGCGGCGGTGGCGCCGGACTGCTACCCGCGCTACGTGGACTACTGAGCCGTGTGCCGCGACTGCAGCGGCTCTGCACCGCGCCTCGGCCGGCGGGGGTTCCTGCGCGCCGCGGCGCTCGGCGCCGGCCTGGCGCTCACGGTCGGATTCCCCGCGCGCCCGCGGGCCGCCGCGGCGCAGACCGGCGGCATGGTGCCGCGCAGCGCCTGGGGCGGCGACCTTCCCCCGGTGGGCCCGCTCGAGCAGGAGCAGACCGGCGACGTCCGTTTCCTGCTGGTGCACCACACGGCCTCGACCAACGCCTATGGCCCCGAGGAGGTGGTTGAGCAGCTCCGCGGCTTCTACCGCTATCACACGACCTCGAAGGGGTGGCCCGACGTGGCCTACAACTTCTTCGTCGACCGGTACGGGCAGGTCTACGAGGCGCGCTGGGGCAGCGCGGACGCGCCGGTGAAGGGCGACGCCACCGGTGGCAGCCAGGGATTCGCGCTGCTGTGCTGCTTCGTGGGCGATCACACCTCGGAGCCGCCGACGCAGGCGGCGCAGGACGCGATGGTCGGCCTCCTGGCCTCGCTGGCGCAGCGCTACGGGATCGATCCGGCGCCCGGCGCGACGACGACCTTCGTCTCGCGAGGCTCCGGCCGCTGGCCAGCCGGCGCCGAGGTCACCACCGAGACGATCTCGGGCCACCGGGACATGTCCGAGACGGCGTGTCCCGGCGATGCCGCCTACGCACTGGTCCGTGACGTCCTGCCGGCACGGGTGGCCGCGGCGGGCGCTTCCAGCCCGGCGCCCGTGCAGGCTGCGCCGACCACCGCCCCACCGGACGCGATCGAGCCGGCCGCGGTCGAGCCGGCCGCGCCGGCGGAGCCGGCAACGAC
>JACCXR010000457.1 GCA_013696915.1 Euzebyaceae bacterium | reverse complement strand
GGCCGGCCCGGCGGGGGCCGCTCGGATGGCGGTCTCGGTGGCGTCGGATCCCGGCGACCGGACCGGGGCCGGGGGCGTGCCGACGATCCCCGAGAGCAGCGCCCGGAGCTCGCCGTGCGACGGCCGGCGGCCGGCCTCCTTGTCCAGCAGCGACAGCAGCACGCGCCGCAGCGGCCCGGCCTCGGGCCCGACGTGCGGCTCGTCGTTGAGCACCGCCGCGAGCGTCGCCATCCCCGACGGCCGGTCGAACGGAGGCGCGCCCTGGACGGCGAACGCGAGGGTCGCCCCCAGCCCCCACAGGTCGGATGCCGGCCCGACGTCGAGCCCGCGCGCCTGCTCCGGGGCCATGTACGAGGGCGACCCGAGCACGAACCCCGTCATCGTGATCTTCGGATCGTCGGCGACGGCGGCGATCCCGAAGTCGGCGAGCTTCACGGTCCCCGACGGCGTGACCATGACGTTGCTGGGTTTCACGTCCCGATGGACGATCCCCGCCGTGTGGGCCGCCCGGAGCACGTCGAGCATCACCAGGCCGAGCTCGGCGACCCGCTCGGGAGGCAGGGGGCCGTCCCGCTCGACCAGCTCGCCCAGCGTCGGCCCATCCACCAGCTCCATGACGAGGTACGCCCGGCCGTTCTCGGAGAACACGTCGAACACGGTCGTGGCGTTGGGGTGGTTCAGGCGCGCCGCCGCCCGTGCCTCGCGCATCACCCTGGCCTGGAGGGACGCCCGCTCCTCCTCCGGCACACTCGAAGGCAGTTCGACGGCCTTGACCGCGACCGGCCTGCTGAGCAGCACGTCCTCGGCGCGCCACACGACGCTCATGCCGCCCCGCCCGAGCGGCTGCCGCAGCGCGTACCGTCCGAGGAGGGTCACGGGCGGCGACTCGCCGGGCGGCACACCGAAGGCAGGCACGAACAGGGGGCTACCCATCGGAAGGGTCCGGCAGTCGGCCGCCCGGCATCCGGGGGCGGTCGCTCCGCGACCGCCTCACCAGCGAGCGCACGGGAACCGCCCCCGCACGCTCCGACGATCCGCGGTGTCAGCAATCTCATGACGGTCGCTGCGCGACTGCCACAACCGAGATCATGAGAATCGCCTCGGACGAGCCTCGGCGATTCACGGCTCAGACGTTGAAGCGGACGTGGAGCACGTCGCCGTCGCAGACGACGTACTCCTTGCCCTCGGAGCGCATCCGGCCGGCGTCCTTCGCGGCCTGCTCGCTGCCGAGCGCCACCCAGTCGTCGAACGTGATCACCTCGGCACGGATGAACCCGCGCTCGAGGTCGCTGTGGATCTCCCCCGCCGCCTGCGGCGCCTTCGTCCCCCGCCGGACGGTCCACGCCCGCGACTCCTGCGGGCCGGCCGTGAAGAAGGTGAGGAGCCCGAGGAGGCGGTACGCGGCGGTCACCAGCTGGTCCAGGCCCGAGGACTCCAGGCCGAGGTCGGCGAGGAAGTCGGCGCGCTCGGACGTCGGGAGCTCGGCGATCTGCGCCTCGGCCTCCGCGCAGACGACCACCACCTCGGCGCCCTCGCGGAGGGCGATCTCCCGGACCACGTCGACGTGCGCGTTGCCCTCCGGCAGCTCGTCCTCGCCGACGTTGGCCGCGTAGAGCACCGGCTTGCCGGTCAGCAGGCCGAGGTCGCGGAAGCGGACGAGATCTTCCGCGTCGGCGGAGAACGTCCGCGCCGGGCCGCCGGTGGCCAGGTGAGCGCGGAGGCGCTCGGCGACCTCGGCGTCACGCTGGGCGGCCCGGTCGCCGGAGCGGGCGCTGCGCCGGGCCCGATCGGCGCGCTTCTCGGCGGACTCGAGGTCCTTCAGCAGCAGCTCGGTTTCCACCACGTCGATGTCGCGCGCCGGGTCCACCGAGCCGTCGACGTGGACGACGTCGGAGTCGGAGAAACACCGGACGACGTGGACGATGGCGTCGACCTCCCGGATGTGGGACAGGAACTGGTTCCCGAGGCCCTCACCCTGGCTCGCGCCCTTCACGAGACCGGCGATGTCGAGGAACTCCACAGTCGCCGGCACGACCTTCGCCGACTTCGCCAGCCGCGCCAGTTCGTCGAGACGGGCGTCGGGCACGGCAACCACGCCGACGTTTGGCTCGATGGTGGCGAAGGGGTAGTTCGCCGCCTCGACGCCGGCCGCGCTGACCGCGTTGAACAAGGTGGACTTGCCGACGTTCGGCAGCCCGACGATTCCAACCTGGAGACCCATGACGGCGAGGATGCCCGGCGGCCACGGCGGGCGCCAAACCCGACGCCGGTACCATGCCCGGGATGCACACCGAGACCGTGGGGGACGAGGGCGCGCCCGACCTCGTCCTGCTCCACGGCGGCATCGGGACGGGGCGATACCACTGGTCGAAGCTGGTCAAGCCGCTCGCTGAGCGCTACCGGGTCCACCTGCCGGACCTGCCGGGGCACGGCGGCACACCCCTGCCTTCGGACGGGACGTACACCCGCGCGGTCTTGATGGACGCGGTCACCGGCTACCTCGAGCAGGTCGGCCCGCCGGTGAACGTCGCCGCTTTCAGCATGGGCGGGCACACCTGCCTCGCCCTCGCCGAGACGCGCCCCGAGCTCTTCGCCACCCTCGTGCTCGTCGGGGTGAGTGTCAGGGAGCACGCCGGCCTCAAGGGCTGGCGGGAGAAGTTCGACCCCGACCGGCTGGAGCGGGAGTACCCGGTCTGGGCACGGCACCTGTCCAAGCTCCACGCGCCGCTCGGCGGCCCGGAGGCGTGGAAGGACGTGTCCCTGCGAGACTCGCAGGGCCTGCGGATCGACGTCGACGTGGATGCCCTGGCCGGGTTGACGTGTCCCGTCCTGCTCGTCCGGGGCGACCGGGACCACGCCGTGGAACCGGCCCAGTACGCCGAGCTGCGCGAACGCTGGCCGCAGGCCGACGAGCTGGTCGTCCCGTCCGGCGGCCACGACGTCCAGCTGACCCGCCACCGCCTCGTGCGGCCCGCCCTCCAGGACTTCCTGCAGCGGGCCGACGCCTGAGGCGTCGCCGCGACGGGCACGTCCGGGTGCGAAGATGGCCCCGATCGAAGGGACGCGACGTGGACGTCGTGACAATCCGCAAGCAGCCCCCTCCGCTGAGTCGCCCTGTCCTGCTCGCCGCCTTCCGCGGGTGGAACGACGCCGGTGAGGCGGCCAGCGGTGCCGCCGCCACGCTGCGCCGCGAGCTGAAGGCGACGACCTTCGCGGTCGTCGATCCGGAGGACTTCTTCGACTTCCAGGCCACCCGGCCGACCGTGAAGATCGTCGACGGAGGGTCGCGCCGCATCGAGTGGCCCGAGAACCGCTTCTCCTGGGCGCGCCTCCCGGGCAGCGAGGGGCACGTCGTCCTGCTGAACGGCACCGAGCCGAACCTGCGGTGGCGCGCCTTCACCCGCGCGATCGCGCAGCTCGCCTCCGACCTGGGGATCGAGCGCGTCCTGACGCTCGGGGCGCTCCAGGTCGACGTGCCCCACACCCGTCCCGTGCCGGTGACCGGGAGCGCCTCCTCCCCGGAGCTCGCGAAACAGCTCGGGCTCCGGCGCAGCACCTACGAGGGGCCGACCGGCATCACCGGGGTCCTGCACCACGCCTGCGTCATGGCCGGCATCGAGTCCGTGAGCCTGTGGGTGGGCGTGCCGCACTACCTGGCGGGCACCCCCTACCTCGCCGGGGCGCTCGCCATCGCCGAGCGCACCGTCGACCTGCTCGGCGCGGAGGTCCCCCTCGAGCGGCTCGCCCGCGACGCCGCGGCCCAGCACGACGACATCGCCGAGCTCATCGCCGACGACGAGGATCTCGCCGAG
Organism: Euzebyaceae bacterium; assembly: GCA_013696915.1. Lineage (GTDB taxonomy): Bacteria > Actinomycetota > Nitriliruptoria > Euzebyales > Egibacteraceae > JACCXR01. Next base: position 4,772 of record JACCXR010000457.1, on the reverse strand, counting down.
TACGTCACCGAGCTGGAGGAGCGGGTCGACGCCGAGGTCGGCGCGGAGGAGTCCGGCGACCTGCCGGCGAGCACGGTGTCGGGCGACGAGCTGGCGGCCGAGCTCGAGCGCTACCTCCGTGACCGGCGTACCGACGGCTGACCGGGAGGCGACCGACATGCCGGTGATCGAGGTGGAAGGCCTCCAAAAGTCCTACGGCGACGTCGAGGCGGTCCGTGGGGTGGACTTCCGCGTCGAGGAGGGCGAGGTCTTCGCACTGCTGGGTCCGAACGGGGCCGGCAAGACGACCATCGTCGAGATCCTCGAGGGCTACCGTCGGCCGTCGGCGGGGACGGTCTCGGTGCTGGGCATCGACCCGCAGTCGGCGAGCCGCGCGCTGAAGGAGCGCGTCGGCATCGTGCTCCAGTCCGCCGGCGTGTACCCCGAGCTGACCGTCCGTGAAGCCGTCGCCCTCCACGCCCGCTACTACCCGCACCCCCGGCCGGTCGACGAGGTCGTCGAGCTCGTCGGGCTCGCCGAGAAGCGGAGCGCCCGCATCAAGAAGCTCTCGGGCGGGCAGCAGCGGCGCGTCGACCTCGCCCTCGGCATCGTCGGGGATCCGGACCTCGTCTTCCTCGACGAGCCGACCACGGGTTTCGACCCGTCGGCCCGTCGCAAGGCCTGGGGCATCGTCAAGGGGCTCTGCTCGCTCGGCAAGACCGTGCTGCTCACCACGCACTACATGGACGAGGCGCAGCACCTCGCGGACCGGCTCGCGATCATCTCGGCCGGACGGATCATCGCCGAGGGCACGCCCGACGACCTCGGCGGCCGGGACCACGCGACGCCGCTCGTCACGTTCCGCCTGCCGCCGGGGCTCGGCCCGGCCGACCTGCCCGATGAGGTCCGCCAGCTGGCCGACGCCAGCACGGCGGACGTGCGGATCAGCGCGGCCGACCCCACCAGGGTGCTCTATCACCTGACCGGATGGGCGCTGGAGCGGCGCGTGGACCTGCACGGCCTGGCGCTGCACCGCCCGTCGCTGGAGGACGTCTACCTCGACCTCGTCGGTGAGGTCGTGACCACCGATGCCTGAACGACCCGGCGCACTGCGACTGCTCGCGGGGCAGATCGACTACGCGAACAAGTCGACGCTGCGCAACCCGCTATCGGCGTTCTTCACGCTCGTCTTCCCGTTGATCTTCCTGCTGATCTTCAACCTGCTGAACACCGGCAACACCGTCGGCAGCCCGGGCGGCACGGTCTCCTTCGCGCAGTTCTTCACCCCGGGCATCGCGGCGTTCGCCATCATCACCGCCTGCTACACGAACCTGGCGATCAGCACGGTGCTCGCCCGCGAGACCGGCGTCCTGAAGCGCGTGCGCGGCACGCCGCTCCCGCCGCTGTACTTCCTGCTCGGCCGGATCACCTCCTGCGTGCTGTTCGCCTTCGGATCGGTCGTCCTGATGGTGGGTGTCGGCGTGCTGCTCTACGACGTGCAGGTCATCTGGGAGAAGCTGCCGGCGGCCGTCGTGAGCGTCCTCGCCGGCTGCTTCTGCTTCTGCGCGCTCGGGCTGGCCGTGACGACGATCGTGCCGTCCGAGGAGGCGGCGCCGCCGGTCGTGAACGTCACCGTCTTCCCGATCCTGTTCATCTCCGGGATCTTCTTCCCGATCGACAACGTCGCCCAGTGGGTCCGCACCGTCGCCGCCGTCTTCCCGATCCAGCGCCTGGCGCACGCGCTCCAGACGGCCTTCCTCCCCGGGGAGGGATCGGGGTTCGTGTGGGCGGATCTCGCGGTGCTCGCCGCGTGGGGGGTCGGCGGCCTGGTGGTGGCGGCACGGTTCTTCCGCTGGGAGAACAAGGTCGATGGCAGTCCCCGACGCCGGCGGCGCGGCGGGGGCCCGCTCGCTGCGCCGACCGCCGCGCGCCCGTGAGTCCCCACCGGTCGCGGCCGGCCAGCGAGGAGGATCTCGCCGCCATCACCGACCTCGTCGTCGCGTGCGACGTCGCGCAGATCGGCGTCGAGGACACGAACGCCGACGACGTCCGCAGCGTCTGGCTGATGTCCGGCGTCGACCTGAGCGCGGACTCCAGGGTGCTCCTCGACGGCGACCGGCTCATCGGCTACGCGGTGCTGTGGGGCGACGAGCAGCGCACCGAGCTGGAGGGATGGCTGTCCGTCCACCCGTCGGTGAGCGGCGACGCCGCGGACGCCGGCGCGACCTTCGGGCTGACGGAGGCGGCGAACGACACCCGCCGGGGCGCTCTGCTGACCGCCGCCGGCTACGCCGACGAGCGGCACTTCTGGCGGATGCGGCGCGACCTGGGGCCGGACCTGCCGCCGCCCGCCTGGCCGGCCGGCGTCGCCGTCCGGCCCTTCGAGCCGGGCCGGGACGAGCGGGGCGTCCACGCCGTCCGCGAGGCGGCCTTCGCCCGCCATTGGCACTTCCGGGCGTCGGACTTCGAGACCTGGGCGGCGCGCACGGTCGGCCGGTCCGACTTCGACCCGCGGCTGTGCTTCCTGGTCACCGACGGCAGCGAGACCGTGGCGGTCCTGCTGGGCTACTCCTACGACGAGCTCGCGTGGATCCAGACCGTCGCGGTCCGCCCGGCGTGGCGCGGCCAAGGGCTGGCGCTCGCCATGCTCCACCACGCCTTCGCCGTCTACCGCGACAGCGGGCACATCCGTGTCGAGCTCGAGGTCGACGCCGCCAACACCACCGGCGCGACCCGCCTCTACGAGCGCGCCGGCATGACCGTCGATGACGACCACTCCTACGTCTTCTACGCAAAGCCGGTCGGGGGGCCGGACCTGCAGGCCGGATAACGGCGGTGCCTTCATCTCAGGCCAGCCGAAGCTGACCTGCGCCCGCCTCGGCGTGCAGTTCGTGCACGGCAGCCGTACCGACCCCCGCGTACGTGGGATCCTGCTTCACATCATCGAGTACAGGCAGCGGAGTCAGATCCGGTTTCGGTCGTTGCCTGAGTTGAGCAGCCGGGCGTCAGTAGTACCCATGGCGAGGCACCCAGAGCCCGAGCCGGGCGCGCAGGCGCCCGGGCGCAGCCGATCTATCTGCGATGCTAGCCTATCGGAAGGGCACCGGCTATCGGCTATCTTTGAGTAAAGCCAACTTGCTCGCGCGAAGTGGGTTGAAACACAATGAGAAGACCGATCCTCGCTGTGGCTGCCTCGATCATGGCTCTGTCCTTGTCCGGTGCCGCGACTGGGAAGCCATCAACAACCGTGGCGTACACAGGCTCGCAATCACCCGTTGTCGTCCCTCCACCTGTAAATCTACAAGACCCGTTGGACGCAGCCATGGTGGCCGACACGGCTGAGGAATTGGACATCAGCAAAGAAGAGGCGCAAGCACGCTTGAACCGCCAGCGGTTATCTTCGGCGCTCTTGGAGGCGGTCGCACGACTAACAGATGCCGATTCCGGTGGCATGTGGATCAACCACAGCGAGGACGGTCAATTCGAGCTGAATCTGGTCGACCCTCCGTCGGCGCTACAGAACCGTATCAATGCAGTCCTAGCAGCGAGCCCAGAGCTGGCCGAGTTGCGGGGCAACGTCGTCGTTGTTCCCGTCAAGTTCGACCTTGCTGAGCTTGAGCGCGCCTATCAAACGATTGTTAACCAACTCGACGTCCTTCGGGCTGCGGGTTGGGATGTGGGTAATGTATCCCTTAGCACGGGCGATAACGAAGTGAGAGTAGGCCTTAATAACTATGCGCCGGAACGGGCAGAGGCACTCTTGAATGCGTTGAGCCTTCCAGGCGTCACGGCAACCCGTTGGACTGACGAGGATGTGCCTACTGTCTGTTCCAACCGATCTCGCTGTGCTGAAGGTTTGGCTCGCGGAGGCTTGACCATTGATGGCGAGGGCTGCACGACCGGCTTCGTCGCAAGGAACACGGCGGGGAGCCATTACCTAATGAGCGCAGGGCACTGCTTCCCGGAGGGGGGACGGTTGAGAATCGACGCCGCCGGCAACATCGGCAGCGACGGCCTGGGCATGGTCGACACGATCATCTACGACCGCCAGCGGTTCCGGGGCGCGGACCGCATCGAGACGGCGGCGATCATCGCCGAGAGCAGCTTCGCCAGCGCGGAGACGGCCCTGATCGCCCGCGCGGACAACTTCCCAGACGCGCTGTCCGGCTCCTACCTGGCAGGGCAGCTGGACGCCCCGCTGCTCCTGTCGAACACCGGCTCGCTGCCGGCGGCGACGGCCGAGGCCCTGGCGGACCTCGGCGTGGAGAACGTGATCCTGCTCGGGGGGACCGCGGCGATCTCGCCCGCGGTCGAGGACGCGCTGGACGACACCTACGACGTCGAGCGCATCGGCGGTTCCGACCGCTACGCGACGGCGGCGCTGATCGCGCGGCGGCCCGGCAACGTCGTCGGCCACCTCGACGGCCGTCCCACGGCTTTCGTGGCGAGCGGCGCGAACTTCCCCGACGCGCTCGTCGCCGGGGGACCGGCCTACGACCAGCAGTTCCCCCTGCTGCTCACCCCACCGGGTGACGTCGCCGCGCCGACGGCCGAGGCGCTAGAGGCCCTGGGGATCACCCAGGTGATCGTCCCTGGCGGCTCGGCCGCGGTCTCCGAGCAGGTCACCGACGACCTGCAGGGCGACGGCCTGGAGGTCATCCGGGTCGCCGGCGCGGAGCGGACGCAGACCGCTGCGCTGCTCGCCGACTTCGCCCTGGAGCGGCTGGGATGGACCGCGATGCACGCGAACGTCGCGCGCGGCGACGCGTTCCCGGACGCGCTCGCGATGGGCC
>JACCXR010000456.1 GCA_013696915.1 Euzebyaceae bacterium | reverse complement strand
TCCGTCTTCATGGCAGCCGACGGCATGGTCCGGCCACCGTCTACGACGCGATCGCCTCCCTGCTCTGGCGGTCCATCCAGCGGATGCGCTCGGGGTCGATGCGTAGCCACACGTCGCTGTCGCGCGGGGGGAACAGGTCGGCGCGGGCGGCGACCTTGAGGACGTCGTTGCCGGTCTTGACCGTGAGGAGGTTGTGCGAGCCGAGCGGCTCGAGCACGACCACGCTGGCGCGGATCAGCGCCTCGCCGGGCTCCTTGCGGACCTCGATGTTCTCGGCCCGGATCCCGAGCATCAGCTCACGCTCGGCCAATGGCCTGATGTCGTCGATCGGCAGGGGGAACGACCCGCCGGACAGCCGCACGACGGGGGTGCCGTCGCCGGCCTCGACCGTGGCCTCGACGAAGTTCATCGGGGGGTTGCCGATGAAGCTGCCGACGAAGATGTCCGCGGGGTGGTCGTACACGGTCAGCGGGCTGTCGACCTGCACCAGCCGGCCGCCGTCCATCACCGCGATGCGGTCACCCATCGACAGCGCCTCGATCTGGTCGTGGGTCACGTAGATCGTCGTGACGCCCAGTTCCTGCACGAGCCGCTTGAGCTCCGCGCGCGCCTCCAGCCGCAGCAGCGCGTCCAGGTTCGACAGCGGCTCGTCCATCAGCAGCACGTCGGCCTTCGTGGCGATCGCCCTGGCCACCGCGACGCGTTGGCGCTGTCCCCCCGACAGCTGCGCCGAGTAGCGGTCGAGCAGGTGGTCGATGTGCAGCATCTCGGCGGCCTGGGCGACCCGCCGCTTGATCTCGGCGTCCTGCTCCTTCTGCATGCGCAGGCCGAACGCGATGTTGTCGCCGACCTTCAGGTGCGGGAACACCGCGTAGCTCTGGAACACCATCGCGATCCGCCGGGAGCGCGGGGGGAGGCTGGTGACGTCGCGGTCGCCGATCCACACGCGCCCGCCGTTCAGCTGCTCGAGGCCGGCCAGGCAGCGCAGGAGCGTCGTCTTGCCGCACCCGGACGGGCCGACCAGGACGACGAACTCGCCCTCCTCGACGGTGAGGTCGACGTCGTCCACCGCGACGACGTCGCGGCCGAACTTCTTGCGGACGTGCTCGAACCGGACCTCGGCCATCGCTTCCTCCGACTCTCTACGTCAGCTCGCTAGCGGGACACGCGGCCCCACAGGCTGAACAGGTACTTGCGGATCACGAAGATCACGACCAGGGCCGGCGCCAGCAGGACGAAGCCCCCGGCGAACTGGAACGGCAGCGGCGACTGGGTCAGCGCCGCGAGCACCTGGGCGGGCAGCGTGCGGTTGCGCAGCGTCAGGATCGAAGCGGCGAAGACCTCGTTCCACGAGATGATCCAGGTGAAGATGGCCGCGGCGGCGAGCCCCGGCAGGGCCAGTGGCAGGACGACCTTGCGGAAGGCGGTCAGCCGGTTGCACCCGAGCGTCATCGCCGCCTCCTCCAGCTCCTCGGAGATGCCGGCGAAGACGCTGGAGGTGACCAGGACCGTGAACGGCAACGCCAGCGCGGTGTGCATCAGCGCGAGACCGAAGGAGCTGTCGTCGATGCCGAAGCGGATGAAGGTCACCGCGAGCGGGATCGACAGGATCACGATCGGGAACGCGCGGGTGGACACGATCAGCAGCCGGAACGTGTCGGAGCCGCGGAAGCGGAACCGCGCCAGCGCGTAGCCGGCGGGGGTGCCGATCGCCACCGCGAGGCCCAGGGTGACGAACGCCACGACGACGCTGCGCCGAAAGGATGGCAGCACCCCCGACGCGCCGAGGAAGAACTCGAGTGTGCCCGTGGAAATCTGGGGCACGAGCGGCTTGGGGTAGCCGAACACCGCCTCCTGGGTCGAGAACGCCGCGGCGGTGATGAAGTAGATCGGGACGAGGATCCACAGCGCCATGGCCACCGCGCCCGCGTGCAGCAGGATCGTGCGCATCCGTGCCGACGACTCGCCGCTCATACCATCCTCTGCTCCGGTGGCGTGCGGGTAAGCCGCAGAATGACGGCCGTGGACACGATCGACAGCAGCAGGATCAGTCCCGCGTAGGCCGCGGCGACGTTCGGGTCGCGGACGTCGGTCTGCCAGCGGTACGCCTCCGCGGTGAGCACCGTCGCGCCGCGCCCGGTCAGGGCGATGACGGTGGCGAACACCTGGAACGCGAGGATGGTGCGGAAGATCAGCGCCACCTGGATGCTGGGCTTGAGCATCGGCAGGATCACCCTGCGGACGCGGGTCAGCAGCCCCGCGCCGAAGACCTCGGCCGCCTCGAGGTAGTCGCGCGGGATGCCCTGCAGGCCCGCGACCAGGATGATCATCACGAACGAGGTCGCGCGCCACACCTCGGCCAGCACGACCGCGAGCAGCAGCTGCTCCGGGGCGCGGTAGTCGAGCCAGATGAAGGGCACGTCGATCAGGCCGACGCGCTCGAGCACCGAGTTCAGGTAGCCCTGCTGGGTGAAGATCGCGAACCACACGATGCCGGCGGCCAGCTCCGACACCGCCAGCGGCAGGGCGTAGATGTAGAGGAACAGCCCGCGGGCGCGCAGCCGGGTGTTGTTGACCAGCAGCGCCATCGTCAGCGCGACCGCGAACTGGACCGGCAGGATCACGACCAGCAGGAGGAGCGTGAAGGTGAGCGCGCTCGTGAACTGCACGTCGCCGACCATCGTGCGGACGTGCTCGAGCGTCGGGCCGCCGTCCTCGCCGAGGAAGGCGAGCCCGAACGCCTGGACCATGGGCCATGCGAAGAAGGCCACGACGTACAGCAGGGTGGGCAGCACCAGCCAGTAGGGCAGCAGCTGCGCGCGCGCCGCCCCGCGCCGGCGATCGGGTTCCGGCGGGCGCCGCGCGGCGACGCCCGCCGGGGCGGTTGAGGTCTGCCCGGCCACGCGCGGTCAGCCGACCTGGCAGGGACCGTCGCTGGGGGGGTCCGGCTGCCAGCACGATGCGCCGGTCTCCTCCATCAGCGCCTGCAGGGCCTCGGCCTGCCGCTCGAGCACGGGGCCGATCTCCTCGCCGTTGAGGATGATCCGCGTGAACGTGTCGGCGAAGATCTTGTTGAAGTCGCCGCCCGCGTCGCCGAGGCCGATCGGCAGCAGCGACGGCAGGGCGTCTTCGGCCTCGGTCTGCATCCTCACCGCGTCGGCCTCCAGCTGGATGCCGGCCGAGAGATCCTCGGGCAGGTCGCCCTCGACGACGGGGAAGAAGCCGACCTCCCGCAGCGTGGTGGCCTGGGTCTCGAGTTCGGCCATGTAGGCGATCAGGTCCTGCGCCCCCTGGGGGCTGGGCGCCGTCGCGGGGATGGCCAGCCCGGCGACGACGGGCATGAACGCCCGGCCCTCGGGGCCCGCGGGCGCCGGGACCGCCACGAAGTCGTCGGGCCGCTGCTCGAGCGCGTTCTTCAGGCGCGCCACGTGGTCCCACGCCACCCAGACCTCCTCGGACAGCAGGGGGTCCTGCATGAAGCCGAACCCGACCGACTGGGGGTGCGTGTGCTCCCAGATGCCGCGCATCCACTCCCAGGCGGCGTCGGACTCGCCGAACGTCGTCACCACGCCGCCGGTGAACGCGGGCAGCAGGTAGCCCTGGAAGAACCGGGGCAGCAGGCCGTCCTCGCCGGCCGGGAACCCGACCTTGGCCTGACCGGTGGCGTCGAAGATGTTCGCGGCCCACTCGGCGTACTGCTCGTAGGTCAGCGCCTCGACGTCGGCGCCGTCGGGCAGGTGCTCGAGCGCCTGCTTGTTCGCCACGACGATGTAGGTCGCCTGCATCCACGGGATGTAGTACGGGGTGTCGGTCCCGAGGTTGGCGAGCTCGACGTAGTCCTCGGAGAACCCGCGATCGGACAGTTCCGACATCAGATCGGAGACGTCGGTGAGCCGCTCGGTGCCCAGCGACACGAAGTCGCCGTGCAGGCCGCCCAGCAGGTCGATCGTGCCCTCGCCGGCCTCGGCTTCGGCGGTGATCCGGTCGACCCAGGCGCCGTAGTTGTCGGCGCCGACGAAGTCCACCTCGCCCGGAAAGCCTGCGAGGATGGTGTTGCGGACCTTCTCGGACTCCTCGACCGGGGCGAGCTGGGTCGAGAAGAACGTGACGGGTCCGCTGTCCTGCGCGGCGGGGGTCTCGGCGGGGGTCTCGTCGGGGGTCTCGGCGGGGGTCTCGGCGGCCTCTGGCCCGGGGCTCGCGGTCTCCGCCCCGGTGCCGCCCTCGCCGTCGCCGGCACAGCCCACGGCCAGCAGGACCAGCCCGAAGGCCAGGGCGACCCACCTGTTCACGGATCGGTTTCGGCTCATCGCTTCTCCTTCGGTGCGTCAGGTGGGGTTGCCGGCATCCTGCTCCCCGAGCAGGTCCAGGGTCAGCGCCGCGGTCCAGGCGAACTGCTCGCCGCCGTGGCCGCGGCCGGTCGTCGGGTCGTAGTGCTCGAAGAACCCGCCGTGGCGTGGCAGGTCGATCAGGGCGTCGCGGATCTGCTGCGCCTCAGCCCGGTACCCGTAGCGGACGAGCCCGTGGTACAGCAGCCAGTTCAGTACCGGCCAGACCGGTCCGCGCCAGTACAGGTTGGGCTGGAACCGGGGGTCGTCCACGGGCAGGCTGGGCGCGACGAAGCCGCGGTCGCCGGTCCGCACCGCCGAGCCGAGGAGTCCCTCGACCATCAGCCGTGCCCGCGCGGGCGAGGGCACGCCGGCGTAGAGGGGGGTGAGCCCCGCGGCGGTGCGGGTGGCCACGGGGCCGCCCGCCCGCACGTCGTGGTCGGCGTACGTCGCGTGCTGTGCGTCCCACAGCCCGTCGAGCCCGGCGGCGGTCCGGTCGGCCCAGGCCTCGAACGGCGCGGCGTCCTCGCCGAGCACCCGGGCGATTGCCGCCAGGTCGCGGTTCGACTGCACCAGGATCGCGTTGAACAGCACGTCGCGGACGGCGAACGGGCACGCCTCGCGGATGGGCTCCGGTTGGTAGCGGTGGTCCCGGAACAGCTTCACCAGGTAGGCGTAGCGGTCGTAGTCGTGATCGGTCGGCCGTTCGGAGACGGCGCCGTACTCGACGTCCACGCGCCGGTAGGCGGGCACGTCTCCGGGTTCGAACATGATCCTGCCCAGGGCGTCGTCCCACAGCGGCGAATTGTCCATGCCCGATTCCCACGGGTGCCAGATCTCCGCGAGCCCGTCGTCGCCGCGGGTCCGCTCGCGGTAGAGGTAGCCGTGCCACGCGGCCAGCCGCGGCAACAACGCCTCGAGGAAGACCAGCGCCGACCGCCGGTCGGACGCGTGGCGGTGGACCTGCCAGGCTGCCGTGGCGTGGATCGGCGGCTGGACGATGCCGGAGGTCTTCGCCCCGAGCGGCGCGTGCAGCGAGCGCTCCACCTGCCAGAAGTCGGGCCCCGGGAAGTAGCGGCCGTCGCCCTCGGCGAAGACGATGTGCGGCAGCAGCCCGTTGCGCCACTGCGCCGCGAACAGGACGCGCAGCTCCCGCTGGGCGCGCTCCTGGTCGTGACGGGCGTAGCCCATCGCGATGAACGCCGAGTCCCAGCTCCACTGGTGGGGGTACAGCAGCGGCGAGGGCCGGGTGACCTCGCCGATGCGGTTCGCCTCGAGCACCGCCAGCGCCTGCTGCGCCAGCTCGGCGTCCGCCGGCGGGCTCACCACGGGCTGCTGCATGGGCCGTGCTCCTCCCGCTGCGCGGCGGTGGGGCAGTTTGTAGCATGCATGTGACAAAGTCTTTGCCGTGGGGATATAACAAGGGGAGCGCTGGGCCGTCAAGGGGTTTGTCGGGCGCAGTCCGGAACGTCGCTCCTCCTGAACGTCGCTCCTCCTTCCGAGATGATCAGCTGAGGGTCAGCGTGGTCGCGATGTCGATCGACCCCCAGCGGCCGATCCCGCTCTACTTCCAGCTCAAGACCCTCCTGCTGGAGGAGATGCTGCGGGGTCGCTACCGCCCCGGTGACCGCCTGCCGACCGAGCACGAGCTGTGCGAGCGCCACGGCATCAGCCGGACGCCGGTGACGCGCGCGCTCTCCGAGCTCGCCGAGGAGGGCGTGGTCCTGCGCCACCGCGGGCGTGGCACGTTCGTCAACCCGCACTGGGCGCCGCGCCCCGGCGACCGGCCGGAGCTGCGGATCGTGGTGCCGCAGGAGGGCCCGTGGGAGGCGATGGTCCGCCAGGCAGCCCCCGACGACCTCGCCGTCAACATCGTCGCCGTCCCCCGCGCCGAGCTGCACCACGTGCTGACCCACGCGGTGGCGGAAGGGCAGGCGCCCGACCTCGCGGTGCTGGACTCCGTGTGGGTGCCGGAGTTCGCGGCCGCCGGGTTCCTGCACATGCTCGACGACCTGGACCGCGACTGGGTGCGGAGCGAGTACGAGACCGACTTCCTCGAGCCGCTGGTGACGGCGACCCGCTACGAGGGACGGACGTTCGCCGTGTCCGCCGTCGCCGACGTCGCCGGGGTGTGGTACCGGCGGCGCGAGCTCGCCGCGCGGGGTCTCGACCCGCCCTCGACCTGGAACGAGCTGCGCGTCGCCGCCCGCGCGATCGCGGCCGACGGCATGCCCCATCCGGTGGTCATGCCGGCGGGCTCCAGAGGCGGCGAGACGACCGCCTACTGCCTGATCGCGCTCCTGGCCTCGAACGGGGCCTCGGTGCTGGGATCGGGCGCCGTCACCCTGGACTCGCGCGCGACCGTCCAGGCGTTGGGGTTCCTGCACCAGCTCCTCGACGAGGGGCTGTTGCCGGCCGAGGCGGTCAGCTACGCGTGGAACCGGTCGGTCCGCCTGCTGGCGCAGGGGCAGGCCGCCTTCAGCTTCGGGGGCAGCTACGAGGTCCAGGGGCTCGCGGAGGCGCTCGGCGTCGACGTGCGCGACCTGTTCGAGCACGTCGGCTTCATGGCCGTCCCCGGCGGACCCGAAGGGGGGGCGTCCAGCCTGATCGGGACCATGGTCTACGGCATCTTTCGGCAGGCCGCGCAACCCAAGGCGGCGATGCGGCTGCTCGAGCACGTCGTCGCGCCCGACACGCTCGCGCGCATCTCGTACACCACCGGTCGCATCCCGCCGCGGCGCTCGGCGATCGCTCTCGCCGCGCAGGACTCGCAGTTCGTGTCGCTGACCGCGGGCATCCTCGGGCGCGCCGTCACGAGGCCCGCCACGCCCCTCTACCCGCGGGTCTCGGCCCAGCTGCAGACCATGCTGGAAGCGGTGCTGACCGGCCGGCTCAGTCCCGCGGCGGCAACGCGCCGCGCCGCCGAGATGATCGGTGCGATCACCGGCCTCCCGGTCCTCGGCGAGGCGGGCGCCGGCGCCGCGCCCGCCCCCGCCGGCTGATCCCTCCCCGTCTCCCGATTCCCGGAGCCCCGCCCCGTGTCCACAGCGTCAGGCATGCAGCCGCTTCGCATCCGCCGTTTCCGCGCCCTCTGGCTCGCGTGGCTCTGCGGCCACGTCGGCGGCCTGATCCACACCGTCGCCGCCTCGTGGCTGATGCTCGAGGAGACCGGCTCGGCGCTGTGGGTCGGGCTGATGGCCGGATCCTCGACGCTGCCGGTCCTGCTGCTCGCGCTGCCGTCCGGTGTGGTCGCCGACGTGGTCGACCGGCGGAAGGTCCTGTTCGCCGCCCACGCCACGATGGCGGCGGCGGCGCTGGCCATGGCCGCGCTGTGGTTCGCCGACGCCGTCACCCCCGGCCGGCTGCTCGGTCTCGGCCTGCTGCTCGGGGCGGGCGTGGCCTTCAACCTCCCCGTCTCGCAGGCGATCGTGCCCGACCTCGTGCCGCGCGGCCTCGTGGCCAGCGCCGTGGCGCTGAACACCGCCGGCTTCAACGTCGCCCGGGCGCTCGGCCCGACCCTCGGCGGGATCATCGTGGTGGCGGCGGGCCCGGGCGTGGCCTTCCTGCTCAACGCCGTCTCGTACGCCGTGATCCTCGTGGTGGTGCGCTCGATCCGGGGCGAGTGGCGCACCGAGGAGGAATCGTCGGTCGCGAGCGCCGTCGCGATCGGGCTGCGCTACGTGCGTTTCACCCCGCCCTTCGGGTGGCTGCTCGGGCTGGTGGCGCTCTTTGCGCTGACCTCGGCCGTGATCCAGGCGATCCTGCCCAACCTGACCCGCGACGTGCTCGGCGGTGGCGCGTCCACCTACGGCCTGCTGCTCGGCGCGATGGGCGCGGGCGCCCTGGTCGGAACGCTCACCCGCCAGCGGGCGAGCCGTGCCCTGGGCCCGGCGACGGTTCCCCTCTCGATCGTGGGTGTCGGGCTGTCCGGCGTGGTCGTGGGACTGTCCGGCAGCACGCTGCTCACGGGACTGGCCATGGTCGCGGCCGGGGTCTTCTGGATCTGGGTGCTCGTCACGCTCGGCGCGACCGCCCAGCTGCTGGCCCCGGACTGGGTGCGGGGCCGGGTGATGAGCCTCTACAGCATGGTCTTCCCCGGGTTCGTCCCGCTCGGCGCCATCCTCGCCGGGACGCTGGGCGAGGCCGTCGGCGTCGCCGGCGCGATGATCAGCCTGTCGGGCACGGTCGTGGCGCTCGGCCTCGTGGCCCTGCGGTCGCCGCTGCCCGCGCCTGACGACGTCGCCGTTCCCGGCGCGAGCCCGCACGACGACCTGCGCCAGGAACGGCAGCTCGACGGCGGCCCGGTGATGGTGACCAACACCTGGACGATCCACAGCCGCGACCTGACCGAGTTCCTGGAGGTCATGGATCGGTTGCGCGTCCTGCGGCTGCGTTCGGGCGCGTACCGTTGGCGCCTCTACCGCGACGCGGGCGATCCGCACACCATGACGGAGTTCTTCCTCGTGCGCTCCTGGGACGACCACCTGCGCCAGCACCGCCGCACCGACCCGCTGGCGGCGCGGCTGATCGACCGGACCCGCGTCCTCGACCGCGCCGGCGGCCCGATGACCCACCACAGGGTCGCGCTCGAGGTCGCCGACCCGGCGCGCCGCCCGGAGCGGATCGAGCAGCTGGTGGCGGCCAGCGACGGGGTGCACGGCCGGGCGACGCCGGGAAGGGTCCCGCAGTAGCCTTGACCGGTACTCCTTCGCTGGTGAGGACCCTCCCGCATGCCCCCACGAGATAGGTCGCTGTTCGATCGCGCCCGTGAACGGGTCAGCACCCCCGGCACGAGCGCCGTTGTGGCGGGTTCGCTCGTGTCCGGCGTGGGCGCCTACGTCTTCCAGCTCGTCGGCACGCGGACGCTGAGCGACGAGGCGTACGCGCCGATCGCCGTGCTGTGGACGATGCAGTACCTGGCGGTGACGATCGCGCTCGTCTCGGTCGAGGCTTACGTCACCCGGGCCGTCACGCTGCACCCCGACGAGCCCGGCAGGGTGGACGCCGCCGTGCGCGGACTGTCGGTGTGGGTGGTCGGCGTGGCGGCGGCGCTCGGCGCGGCGAGCTGGCTGTGGCGGGACGAGCTCTTCCACGGTCACGGCGGAGAGCTGCCGCTCGTCGCCGCGCTCACGGTGTTCGGGTACGGGCTGTTCGCGGTCACCCGGGGACGGCTCGCGGGCGGATACCGCTTCCGCGAGTACGGCCTCGCGACGGCGGGCGAGTCCGTGGCCCGCCTCGCCGTCGCCGTCCCGGTCGCGCTGGTCGCGGCGAGCACCCGCTCGCTGGCGTGGACGCTGCCGCTGGGCCCGTTCCTCGTGGCCGCGTGGTGGTCGGTGGCGCGCCGGCGCCCGTAC